>CBDUQP010000104.1:0-13149 GCA_965369385.1 uncultured Phycisphaerales bacterium | reverse complement strand
GTCAGATTCGTCGGACTTGCCTTGTTCGTCTTGTTTGGCGTCATCGGCGAGTTTGTCCAGTTGATCGGCCAGCTTCTTCTGCTTGGCGTCGGCGTCGAGCTTACCTTCTTCTTTGTCCTGAGTCTTGTCGGCCGCTTCGTCAGCCGGCTTTCCGTTAGCGTCTTTTGGCTTGGCGTCCTGTTCGGCCTGTTTTGCGAGCTCCCTCTGCTGTTTTGCGAGCTGCTCAAGCATTCTTGCCTGTTTGGCGGCATCTGCGATTTGTTTTGCACGCTCGCGGAGGTCGGCGGCCGACTTGCGGGCCTGGCCGATGTGCTCGCGGGCTTCGTCGAGCGACTTGGTGCGTTGAGTCTGCGAATCGCTCAGCAGCGATTGCGTGAGGTCGTTGCGTGCATTGCCGATCTCTTCCTGCCGGATCTTGTTGGCGTCTCTGGCAACTTCGTCGAGAGTTCGGCCGGCGGTTTGGCGGTCGAGGTCCTTCAGTGCGTCATCGGCATTGTCAAGTTGGTCGATTGCTTCATGGATATCTTTCCTTGCCGAGTCGGTCATCCTGCGATGCGTTTGGAATGTCTTGGCGGCCTGGTCTGCGGCCTGTTGTGCCTTGTCGAGATGGTCATGAGCCTTCTTCGTGGCATCGTCAATTTTGTTAGAGTCAGACTCTGCCGCCCGGTCGGCGAGATTGCGTGTGTTATCTTTGAGGATGATGACGATGGCGTTCGATTGCGCCTTCTTGGGCCCGGCCGGCGCGGGCGTATTGTCTTGCGTGGCAATTCGCACTGTTACGCGAGTGGCGTTTTTCAGGTCTAGCGAGGCAAGATCCAGTTCGGTAGCGCCGACGAAGCTTTGCAGGGGAGTGTCGGCGGGCAGTTTCAGCGGTGCGGCGGGGCGTGGAGTCGCGTCTAGCGATACTTCAAGGTCCGCGCCGGTGATATGGTAGTCGTCTACGAGTTCATATGAGATTGCGAGCTTGTCGTTGCGATTCATCTCCACATGTGAAATCCGCGGGCTGATGATCCTGACAAGGGGAGCTTTGTCGGTTATCGCGCCGAAGTTACCTCGTGGTGAGGCGGGGCTTTTCAGCGTGAACCTTTCGCACTTGGCGGAAAGGACGACAGCCCATTTGCCGCGGTGCTGGTCTGTCACAGGTATTTCGAAAGCCCACAGTTTTCGCGAATCATCTGGTTTTCCTGCCGCCACCTGCTTTTCGTTGATAAGGAAGGCGGCTGAGTAGGCGGGGCTGTTGCTTTGCACGCTAACGTGTGCCACTGAGCCTTCTGGTGCGACGATATCCCCCTGGGTGTCTGCATCGAGTGTGATCGGTGGGAACTGATCGTGCTGACTCTTCAGGTAGTCGACGAGTTGGTAGCTTATGTTGATTTTGGACGGGGCAGGCGGGGTGACAATCGAGACGGTGAAGTCTCTGCTGGTTACGCCATCGGCGGTGATATTGTATGTGAAATCGCTGCGGATCGGCTCGGTGGTATAGGTGTGCTCGGGCGGGGTCGTCAGCAGATTGGCTGCCATGTCATACGAGCGGCTGCCGGTTTTGTCGGTTGTATTCAAGGTAGCTTGCGATATCTCACCTTTTGCGAGTGATACCGCGATGGTTAGCCTTTCGCCGAAGGGGACGCTGGCGTTTCTGCCCGGGGTAAGGACGAGGGTGTCGGCATCGAAGCGTGCGATATTTGCCCAGGGCGCAGCGGCGCGGCAGATGAGATTGCATGTCTCCGCCGGCCAGACCATGAGGATCGTGACCACTATGATCGCAACGCACGCCAGAGCCAAAGCCGGCAGCAGGAGCGGTTTCAGGGGCAGTTCCCGCCATTTTGACAGACCGGATGCGTCATGGGCGGCTTGGTTGGCGAGCGAGGCTATCAGGTCGGGTGAGCCCTTGAGTTCGGTCCGGTCATCGCTTGTCATCAGTTCGATGGCGGAACTGAGGCGTTCCTGGAATTCCGGATGGTTTGAGTCCAGCATACGGGCGGCTGCGAAGGTGGACCGCCTTCTAAATACCGCAGCCACGAGCCATATCGCCGTTGAGCCCATAACTACAATCGCTGCGCAGAAGAATGCCCAACGTGCCAGGCGTGGTAGCGTTATAATCACGTCGGCTGCGATGGCTGTGAGGCAGACTGCACCGAACATCGCACATGCCAGGAGCAGGCCTCGCAGCATTGCAATCCATCGCCTGTGATCGCTAACGTGGCGGAGCATTGCGATAACGCGTTTGTCGTCAGCGCTTTGTTGGGCTGAGCGTTTCGGCGTTTCGGATTGTGAATCGTTCCGGATCATACTAGTTTTGCGCGTTTCCTCATCAGCCATTCCGAAGTTGCCAGTCCTAACATAAGTATAAGCAGGATCGGTGAGTCCCATAGTGGTATCTTAACTGCCTGGCGGTTCTGTTTGGGGGCGTCGTTGCGGGTGAGCACCTCGATAGCTCGGTGAGCGTCCGAGGGTTCCAGCATTTCGCCTCCGCTGGCCGATGCCATGTTGCGTGCAAGGTGCCTGTCACATGACATGTCGAGTTGCTCTGTGGAGACGGCCTGGTCTACGGTAAAATGGGTGAAGACCCGCGTCGCTGCGCCTTCCTGTCTGAGTGTTTCGGCTACGTCTGTGCCAGCCAGTTCAAGGCGATGCCTGCCGCCGGTAGCCAGTGCGCCTACGCCAGCCCGGCCGAGGTCAACGATGAACGTGGTGTAGTCCTTCTGGTCAGATTCCCTGCTCAGCAGGTGTCGCATCTTCTTTTCGAGCACCAGCTCGCCATCGCGGAAGAGTCGTACCGAAACATCGGGGGGCATTTTGGGCTTGTGTCCGCCCCAGTTGATTTGGGCTTTCGCGCTGACTGCTTCGTCAAGTTTGTAATGTGGTTTTCCAGCTCCAATTCTGACGGAAGTGGTGCCTTCTCCCAGGCGTTCGCTGATGGCCCATCGCATGACCTGCGACCAGAATCGGTGATGGTAGGTGTCGCCGACCCCATATCGCATTCGCCACGTTCTGTCAGTGCCGATGAACATGACACGTCCCATGCCTTTGGAATGAATGGATATAAGCGAGTTCTTGCGTGTGTACCTGTTGAACCTGTTCAGCAGGGCCTGGGAATCTTCTGCATCGGCGAAGTTTGCGGCGCGTGGGGGCGGAGCGTTTGCCTCGCGGGCATAGGCGAGAACCGTTGCCCCTTTGCGAGCGGTCGCTGCCGTCGTTCGCCAGAATAGGCCGGGTATCGACTTCCATATCCTGCTGCTGGCGGACAAGCTTGTGGATTGCGACATTACGCCCGAAGCGCGGCCATCGGTGGTGGCCGCTATCTGGAAACCTGTCATCCTGTTATATGGTTCGGTGAGTTTGATATCGACAGGCAGCAGTCCGGCCAGCGAAGTGTGCCTGTAGGCGGTGGGCATGTGCCCGGGACCGGCGATGCAGATGAGAGCGCCACCGCGGCGAGTCACGAACTCGTTAAGCATGAGGAGTGCGTTATTGTTGAGCCCGGTGGGGACCTGGCCGGCGGAGGTAACGTATGGAACGTCGCCGAGGATGATGACATCAAATTTCATCCAGTCGGCTTGGGTTTGCGGTAGGGCGGTCGCTCGAAGTCTGCCGGCAGGGGCCATGGTAGTTGCGGCGAGGTATGGTAGCGGGGAGTTGGGGAACGCCCGGTCCGGTCGCATCAGCACATACTGCAACTTCACGCTGCTATCTCGCGAGGCGAAGAGGTTCTTCAGATAGCGGAACTCCCATCTCGGGCGGTTTTCGATGACGAGCACCTTAATGGTATCGTCGCGAACCGTTACGGAGAAATCGTAATCGTTATTCTCCGAGAGTATCTCGCCGTCTATGGGTTCAATTCGCACGCGGTATTCATGCTTGCCGGATCTTAAGGGCGTGTGGGTAAGTTCGATACCGCGTTCGACGCGTCCTTCGGAGTCTATAGGAATCGATTTGGTGTCTACCACGGTTTTGTTGTGCAGCAATTGCACCGTTGCGGTCTGGCCCTTCATTCCGTCGAATTTCATCTTCACAGATACGTTAAGGCTGTCGTCGGGCAATATCTGTCGCGGGGCTTTGACCGATAAGACCGAAGCGTCACGCGGCGGTTGGCGTGCGCCCAACACTATCGGAATCAGCGGAATCTTCAGTTTTCCGTATCGGCCGGCGGATCCGCGAGGGTCGCCGGGGGCATTGTGCTGCATGTCGCTCAGGAGAATCACGCCGGTCAGATTGGCATCGTCTGCATCTTCGGAATCATTCGTGGCATCGGAGAGAACCTTGTCCAGAGCGGCTGCGATGTTGGTGTTCTGGCGACTTGTGGGCAGTTGGGTAAGTTCCCACAGGCGGGATGCGAGTTTGTTTGCGCTGCCGGTATTGTCGTCTTGATCTGCCTTGGTCCGGGCCCACTGCGATACGGTCAGACGAGTAGCTTTGTCGGAAAAGGTGTAGATGTGAACCTTGTATCGCTTAACGAGTTGTTCCAGAAGGCTGGGTGCGTTAACGAGTTTCGTTTTGCGTTTCGGGCGGGTGAGCAGTACGTCCCATCCCTGGCGGAGTCGGGTGCCTTCGGATTGCAGGTCAATCTTTTTCCGGATACTCTCGGGCAGATGCGCGTAACACGCTGCGTCCAGGTCTATCGTAAGTTGTGGGGTGATCGTCAGGATTCGCTCAGCAGACTTGCGAGCGCTGATCACGTCTTGGCGTATCTTTGCGAATTGTTTGGCGACTTTGCCCTGCGATTGAAGCACTGCGGCGGATCGTTCGAGCAAGTTTGTAATGGTGGATATGCTTGATCTCACTTCGCGAAGTCGGTTTGTGACATCGTTGGACAATTGCAACTGGGCCCATGCGGCGTCCGGCGTGGATGTCTTGTCGAGGTAGAGCCGGAGTCTTTCGGCGTTTCCTCGCATCATTTTTCCAACCGACACTCGCCGCTGGTCAAGCTGTTCGCCCTGGGCGGAGATGTCCGTTCCTGTCGCGATGCGGATTATTTTTTGCGTCGTAACCAGGTGCGTGTGAAGTGTCTGCAGATCTTCGGCCAGGATGTCCATGGGATATGGCCGGTGGATAATGTCGAGCGATTCGGCGAGGCGAAGTTTTTCCGCCTGACCAAGGAACTTTTGCGATATGAGCATCGAGGCGGAGTTGTCTATAAGGATCGCGATTGAGTCCATATCGCTGTTTTTGGCGGCGGTGGTGTTCAGGTGGGGCTCCGCCAGGATGAACGCGATGGAGATTATCAGCAGGCTCCGCAACGCAACCAGCGTGTGACGCGCACGGCTTTGGGTGTCTTTGTGTTCCAACGAGTACAGCAGGAATACCGTTTCCACGCAGATGGCGGTGGCCAGTGCCAGCAGCCACAATGGGCAAGGCGTTTCGAAGGAGACACTAGCCGAGCCGAAACCCATTGACAGAATGACTCCGCTGCACGCCCAGAGTGTTACGGTCCCCAGGGCAATTCGCATGGCTGTTGCGCCAATGATGAGCGGCCAGGGCAGCTTGACGTTTCTTAGCAGGTGCGAGAATACCCAAACTGCCGCTATCGCGAGCGTCAGCAGGAAGACCACTGCCGATGAAGCGGGTGCTGCTAACATATTGTGTATTGGTTCGTGCATCAGCGTGGCTGGTCTTCCTTGTGTGGCTTGTCGACAGTGTCACTGAAGTTCATTAGCTGGTCTCTGAGTTGTTGCACTTTTCGTGCATCGCGAGCAAAGCTCACATCCGTTTGCTTTCCGGCACCTCTTGCGGATGCTACCCACCTGGCCAGCGCGATCTCGCCTACGGCCAGCACCATCAACAGCACGGCTACATACATGGCGACTTCGCGGCCGGGAGTCTTTCCGCTGGCTGCTGCTTGCAGGTTCTTTCCGGTATCGGCGTGGAAAATGTCTATCTCTCTGGATAGCAGCTCCATGTCGGAATCGTTGACAATGTTGTCGGGAGTCAGTTTGCTTTCTGCGACATCATGTGTCACCGACATGCTGAGTGAATCGCCGGAGCGGATGTCCGGGGGCAGCATTGTTGCGAGGGACTTTCCGAGCAGTATGCGATACAGGCCAGGTTGATCGGTATGGGTGAACGTGATGGTGAGTTGGTTGCCTGTTACTTTCGCGACGGCGTTGCTGTTGCGATTTGAGGGCGTGGAGGTTTCAAGCTCCAACTGGGTATTCTCCTCGATGGTGGCCTGGTTGATTGCATAACTGCAAACGAATGTTTGCCCGGGAGGAATGTTAAGTAACGTGGGCTTGTCGGCTGCCAGCCAGTAGGTGAGTTCATGGATAACGGGAACGAAGCTCTCGGGCCGGCGTGCGAGATCGGAATGTGTCGTGTCGAAGGAGAATGCCGACAGGATGACTTGTCCGTCGAAAAATCTGCCGTGAAGCAATGCGGGTGAGTCGTCTTCGAATTTCGCCAACACGGTTCCCTGCGGGCCGGTGAGATTCCATCTCGCCAGTGCCTGGGTTTCATCCAGTCCTGCGAGTGCTTGTGCGAGCGTTCCCGATGGCGTGCTTGTGCGAACTGCGGCGATGGCTGCGGGTGATTGCGGGGTTACCTGCCACTTGCCGAAAGAAGCGGGCAACACCTTGGTGCCATCGGCGGCGCTCCACGCATTGTAGAATCCCGGCCTGGTGTGGCTGCCGGGAGTTATCAGCATTGCTCCTCCGTCCCTGACGAAGTTTCGCAGTGTCTTTGCTGATTTGCGAGATAGTTGCGGGACGTCGGCGAGCACTATCATTTCGTATGGCGACAGGTCGTCCAGCTCAAGGAAGTCTGCCAGGCTGACCACAGCCGGCTGGATTACGAGCTTTTGGGCTTGTTTACCGTGTCCGGCGAGAGGGTTCATCGCCGAGCGAATGAACGCCGCACCGCTCCTGGATTGCCCGCTGACGATCAGGACGTTGATTTGTCCCGCTACCGAGAGTATGCGGCTGGCGGCGTTATCGGTGGTGATGGACTCCTTGAATTGCATCGCTATGGGGTCTGCTGCCAGGCGGTTGTCGGCGTCAATAATGCTTGCCGTCAGCACGTGCGTCCCTGCGGATTTGAATGTATGATGAAAGGTTATCGTGCTCTTAGAACCCCCGCGCAGTGTGTCGGAGCGTTGCGTGTAGGAGTGCTTAGCATCTATTTCAAGGCGAACCAGCACTGGAGCTACAGTTCGCAATCCTGTGTTTGCCAGCTCCACATTGATCGGCCCGCGTCTGCCTCGCACGGCGGCTGCCGGTGGGCAGTCAATTGTGGACACCGCGACGTTCGAGAATGTTTCCAGATCATCGTTTGTTAGCAGCGTGCGAAAGATGATCCGCGGCGGGCGTGGGAAAGAACTGAACGCGGCGGATGCGTTGCGCCATTGCTGGCTGTCTTGCTCGCTCCACGGGCCTTTCTGCCCATCGGTGATAATCACTATGCGTTTGTCCGGGTTGCGTCCTCTGGCGAGCGAGTCGGCTGCGTCGGAAATCGCAGCACAGAGGTCCATCGTTCCGCCGATGGGGCGAGCCTGTTGTAATGCGGAGCGAAGTTCCGTCTTGTCGGCGGTGGGTTTGGTCAGCATACGCTTCGGCCGCGATGCAGCCAGCACAATGGTGCTCGCATCGCCGGATTTCATAGCCTTCACCAGCTTCCTGGCTTCGTCAATTGCGTGCAGGAATGCGGTCTTTCCTCGGGTAGACATTTGCATGGACCCGGAAGCGTCGATGATTATGACCACGTCCTTGCCATCGGGGGTAGACCAGCGTTCATCCTGCGATGCCGCTTCGGAGGCAGCAGCGAGCATTCCCGTAAGCAGCAGGACAGACGCCGCGGTGAGAAGTGCCCACCTGACGCTGGCGTGTTGCCATGTCGCACCCGCGACAGCGGCGCATATGGTGGCTCCAACGATACCAGCCACCACCAAGTGCAGTGGCAATGTCCCCGCTGCGGGCAGGAACGGTCGCCCCAGCGTGACTGCTATCAAGGTCATCAGGGCGCATCTGGCCGACATCAGCAGGACATCTTCCAGCATGAGCTTGCGTTTTCGGGATGTTAGCGTGGCGCTTAGAAATTGCATCGCGCCCCAGTTTATTACGGGCGGTTGCCGGCGATTCAGCAGGTGGATTGCGATGGGGATTGCGACCGCTGCCAGTCCGACTATCAGGATGGCCCAGTTTGCAAAGGTCACCGCGATGCCCCCGTTCTGGTGGCCAGGTATAGGCTGAGAGCGTTTTCGAACGGTTGATCTGTGGACATCTGAACGTAGTCCACGTTGAGCTTTCCGCAGCCGGTTCTTACTTCGTCGAGGAATTGCTCGATATGCCGCATGTATTCCACCCGCACAGATCGCGGATCGAGGCGGAACTTGTTTCCGGGCGGTTCGAGGTCGGCAAATTCACTCCATCTGTCGAATGGGAAGGTGAGTTCTTCCTGTGCCATCACGTGCATTACGATCACCTCATGCCCGCGATAGTGCATGTGGTGCAAGGCGCTGAGTATGTCGGCGGGGTTGTCGAAGAGATCTGAGATTAGGATGATCAGCGAGCGACGTTTGGCTCGGGCTGCGATATTGTGCAGGACTGCGGCAAGATTGCTGTCGCCACCGGTTTCGGTTTCGGCGAGCTGTCGCAGCAGCACCTGCAGGTGGTTAGACGGGCTTCGCGCGGGCAGGTGGCAGCGGATGGCCGAATCGAATGTAACAAGTCCGGCGGCGTCTTGCTGGCTGATCAGCAAGTGCGATAACGAAGCCGCCAGATAGCGAGCGTATTCGAATTTCGTGGGGCGAGTGCCATCAACTTGGGTGGCTAATTCCCCGGAGTATGCCATCGACCCTGAAGCATCCAGCAGGATCGTCGCCCGCAGATCGGTCTCTTCGATATACTGGCGGATGTAGTATTTGTCGGATCGCGCGAATACTCGCCAGTCGAGAGTGCGGATGTCGTCGCCGGGTACATATTGGCGGTGTTCGGCGAATTCGATACTGAAGCCTTTGTAGGGGCTTCGATGTCTCCCGGCCAGCAGACCCTCTACAACACCTTTGGCTACGATTTCCAGACGCTGGATTTTCGCCAGGGTTTTTGGCGTGAGCAGCCTGGGCTGTTTGGTGTCTTTCGCGTCTTTCGCGTTTGTGTTCATCCAGTCCCCAGTGCGACTCGTGAGGCGTTTTGCAAGGCGTTTGTGGTCGGTGGCGCGGGTCAGTTTCCGGGACTGGTAGAAGGGGTAATCTCGGTCAGTAGTCTTGCGACAATGTCATCGGCGCTTATGCCGGCTGCTTCTGCGGTGAATGTGGTGAGCACGCGGTGCCGCAATACTGCGGGTGCGACTGCTTTCACGTCTTCGGTGGTAGTGTGGTGACGGCCGTAGAGGATGGCGCGTGCCTTTGCGGCCAGTACCATATAGATTCCCGCCCTGGGGCCTGCTCCCCAATTGACCAGTTCGTTGATGAATTCCGGGGTGCCTGGGGTGTTTGGCCTGGTCGCGCGGGCGAGATCGCGTGCGTAGCGGAACACGTAGTCTGCAACGGGCACGCGTCGGACGATATCCTGGAGTCGCAGGATTGTAGCGGCATCGAGGGTGGATTCGAGTTTGGGTTCGTATGTTCCGGTGACCTGCTTTATGATCGCCATCTCTTCGGTGGCGGTGGGGTATTCAACCACGATATTGAACATGAACCTGTCTAGTTGTGCTTCGGGCAGGGGGTAGGTTCCTTCCTGCTCGATCGGGTTCTGGGTAGCCAGCACGAAAAACGGGCTTGGAAGGGGGTATGTTTCGTTTCCGACGGTGACGCTTTTCTCTGCCATGGCTTCCAGCAGGGCGGCCTGGGTTTTTGGGGGCGTGCGGTTAATTTCGTCGGCCAGCAGCAGGTTGGCAAACAGCGGTCCGTGCATGAACTCCATGCGGCGTTCGCCGGTGGTCTGATCGTGCTGAAGCACATCGGTGCCTGTTATGTCTGCGGGCATCAGGTCGGGGGTGAACTGGACGCGCTTGAAGCTTAGTTCCAGCACGTCTGCAATTGTTCTCACCAGGAGGGTCTTGGCGAGTCCCGGCACACCGACCAGCAGGGCGTGCCCCTGGCAGAATATCGCGATGAGTACTTGTTCGATCACGCTCTTCTGCCCGATGATCACGCGCGCGAGTTGCTGCGACATGCTCTGGTAGGCTTCGTTGAGGGAGAGAATTGCTTTGAGATCGTCACTGTCGGCAGCACCAACAGGATGTTCCATTGCACTTTCGAATTCGGTCATGTGATGCACTCCGTTACGGTTGTGGCCATTATGTGCTAACGGCCCCCAATCGTCAACCAGACAATGACTTGCGTAACGGCGGCATTTTCAGGATTACCTGAGGTTGCCTTGGCGTTGGGGCATCAGTTGGTCTCTTTTGCAGGTAGTTGCTGGCCGATTGCAGACATCACCTGCTTCAGGTCGCTCCAGACGTTCGCTCGGTTCTCCGGCGTGTAGACCCGCTGAACATAAGACGGGTGGAAGGTCGGCATCACGGCGATGCCTTCGAGCCCGGGTGCCAGATCGGGCAGCGGCTGCCACTGTCCCCGCAGTTTTGTTATGCCGATCTTGGTGCGTAAAAGGTTTTGGGTGGCCGGGTTACCGAGTGTGACGATCACCTTTGGGCGGATTATCTGCAACTGTCTTATAAGGTAGGGCCAGCATTCGGCGATCTCTTCGGGCATGGGCGTGCGATTCTGGGGTGGCCTGCACTTCACCATGTTGCAGATGTAGATCTGCTCTCGCGTGAGCCCCATCGCGCCGATCATCTTCGTGAGCAGTTGGCCGGCTTTGCCTACGAAGGGACGCCCGCATTCATCTTCGTCACGCCCCGGACCTTCGCCAACGAATACCAGTTTGGCGTTTACGTCTCCTTCGCCGAACACGATATTCGTTCGCTCGCGGTGAAGGATGCACTTCTGGCAGCCGCTCATGACTTCGCCGGACAGTTCCGCCATCGCAGCCGCCTTCTGATCGGGCGTGAGTTCCATAGGAGCTTCGAGTGGGCCGGCGGTCTGTTCGTGGGGCAGGACGACTTCGGGCAGGGGTGTGTGGTGTGCGGGTACGAAGTCGCATCCCAGTAGTTGCTCGATGTGGATGAGTTGTGTGGCCGCCCGCGAGAGTATTGATCCTGGATCTTCCATGGCGAGCATTCTAGTTTCTCGCGGCTTCGAAATCTACATGGCGCCCGGGAAGCAAGAAAAACACCCGAGAAACATACACAAAACACATACATCCATTTAATTAGGGACGGTGCCTTATTTAATTAAGCGAGTTCGGACTATTCCTATTTAAATAAGGCACCGTCCCTAATTAAAGTAGTAGCGTCCCTGGTTTAGAATTCCCCGGTGAGTCCTTCTTTGGTTACGCCGGTTATCATTAGTGTAACTACCTTGCCTGTAAGCTGTTGATGCTCAGGTGAGCCGAATTGGACGGATAGATATCTGTCGGTCATCGCCTGGCGGATCTGCGGGCCTGGACGGGTGGATTCGACGAGTGCTTCCATTTCCTGCCCGACGAAGAGTGTTCGGTAGTCGGTGGCCATTGTGGTTTCCAGTTCTGCGAGTCTGGCAAGTCGCTCCTTGACAACTTCCGGCTTGGGTGCCTGGTTTCGCATGGTCCAGGCGATGGTGCCTTCGATGGCACTGAAGGGGAAGGCGTGTATTTTCGCCAAGCGGCCGTGGCGTGCGACATTAAGGGTCTGGAGGAAGTCATCTTCTGTTTCGCCGGGGAATCCTACGATGATATCGGTGGTAATTGCGGGCCTGTCGAGCGTATTGTGGAGGCGGTCTGCGGTGTCACAAAACTCATCTGCCGTGTACTGGCGTTTCATGGCTTTCAGGATGTTGTTAGAACCGGATTGCAGGGGTAAGTGTAGGTGTGGGGCAATATTAGGGGTGTCGCGGAAGAGGTTGATCAGTTCGGTTGTGCAGTCGCCGGGCTCGAGGCTGGAGAGCCTGATTCGCCAAAGTCCGTCGATAGAGGCTATTTCACTGAGGAGATCGGGCAGTTTGCTGCGAGGGTGCTTCCAGTTTTTACGGATGGCGGTGTCCCTGCCGAATGCCCCCAAAAACACGCCAGCCAAAACAATCTCGCGATGTCCCGAGTCGACAAGGGCTTTGCACTCGTCGACGCTCTGGCGGACTGTCTTTGACCAGACATTTGCTCTCGTGTACGGGACTATGCAGTATGAACAGAACGCATCGCAGCCGTCTTGTACCTTGACGAAAGCGCGTTGATGACCACCGAAAGTGGCTATAGGCCGCAGGTTGCGTGTGCCAATAGCTTTACGCTTGACTGCGGCGTTGCGTCTGGTTCTAATGGAAGTGTGGTCGCAGACGGATTGCCCCGGTGCGGGTGAGTCTTTTTCACTCGTTCGGTATAGGTCGTCGGCGATTTGCTCAATCAACCCGCCAATGTCCCCATGATGCCCGGACACATAAGCCCGTTGCGCAGGGATACCGAGTTCATGGAGTATTCCGGAAATGCGTTTTGCATCGTAGTCGCTATAGCAGCCCGTGACAAGAACGGCGGCTTTTGGGCAGCGTCTGATTGCGCGACGAATGGCTTGGCGACTTTTTCGCATAGCTACCGTGGTTATGCAGCATGTGTTGATAACCAACAGGTCTGATTGCTGGTGTTTTGTGGCTTGGACGATGTTTGGGCGTGTAAGTGATGCGGAGATTGCGGCAGCATCGTATTGATTAACTTTGCATCCAAGCGTTGTGACTGAAAAACGAATCATTGGATATCCTGTTGTAGTGTTTCTTTGAGGGCTGAAACAAGGTGTCGGATGTTCGTGTGTTGTGGTCTGTCCGCTGTTGTGGTCGGGTCGCTGCGTGGCGTCATATTTTTACCATTACGTAGGCGTAGCCAGCCTATTCCGGCAGAAAGTCGCACAATGCACTGTTGCTGCCGGGATTGAAACTATATAGTATGCAGACTATCCGATAGCTGTGAAAACAATTTTGCATCTATCGGGTTAAACCTAGATCCGTGTTGTTGTTGGTCGTCGGTCCGGCGATGTCGGCGATGTCGGCCAGGTCAGGGAGCGGTTATGGCTAAAGGAAGAAGCGTATGGGGCATTGACATTGCGCAATGTGCCCTCCAGGCCCTGAAACTGCAGGAAGTGGACGGGGTGCTGGAGGCCGAGGCGTTTGACATCATCGAGCATCCGATGATCCTCTCGGAGCCC
>CBDUQP010000103.1:0-13246 GCA_965369385.1 uncultured Phycisphaerales bacterium | reverse complement strand
ATTGCACATGAAACAGGTGCATGTTCGGTCATTGTTGGGTGATTGGCGTTTGTGCGGTCTGTTGGGTCTTCGCGGCCCGTGTGAATAGCTCATCGGCCCTGACTGCGAACCATTCATTGCGTCCGAAAAGGAGCGAAACGTGCCCATAAGGCATGAATTCGATGAATTCCTTGGGGCATTCAGCGGCATCGTAGAGTGCTTTTCCGTGGCTGTAGGGGACGATGTTGTCCAGGCGTCCGTGCACGATCAGCAGCGGCTGGGTGAGATTCTTGATGATGCTCATGGTGTTGGTTTCGGCGGGGTCGAAGCAGGCGATCTCGGCGGCCCGGGCGAGAACCGCGTCATACTTGCGCTCGCTCATGAGGGGTACGAATCGGCTGGCCACCGAGCGAATGTCTTTGTAGGGTGCTACCGCCATTGTGGCTTTGCATCGCGGATCTATGTCGCTGTACAGGATGGCGGTGGCGGCCCCCATCGACTGCCCGAACACGTAGAACGGCTCGCGGACCAATCCGCTGGCAAGGAGGGTATCCATCACGTGTTTCGCATCAAACTTTTCCTTGGCGCCGAACGTGATATATCTTCCTCCGCTGCGCCCGTGGGCGCGGTGGTCAAGCAATACGCAATTGTATCCCCTGTTCGAAAGCTCCCTGGCGGTAGTGAAGAATCGAGCCTTGGAATCGAGCAGTCCGTGCAGCAGCAGTACGGTGCCTTTGTCAGTGGGGAGTTTGTTGGGGCGCGGCTGATCGGGCGTTGATTTCCCGTTGATTACCCACACGTCGAGTTCGATGTCGTCTGCGGTTTTGATGCGATGGTGGCTTGTGATTTTGCCGTCGGCGATGAGCTTATCGCCCGAGCCCATCCACCACTGGCGGAGCTTTCCGTTGATGGTGCTATGAATTATGAGGCGTTTGGCCCAGAAGTTTATGATTCGCGGGTTATATTCGTTCTGGCCTTGGTGTCGGGTAACTGCATGTTGAACGCATCCGCTGATGGAGGCGAGAATGCCTGCGACTGTCGTCAGCAATCCGATTCTGCGTTTGCTCATTTTTTTCCGTTTTCCCCGTTATGTCCGCTTAAACTGTTTGGCAAGATCGGCGAGTGTAAGTTGCAGCGTGGTGGGGCGGCCGTGCGGGCAGGCTGATGCCTTGTCTGCCAGCGTGCGTTTATGGAGCAGTGATTGCATCTCTTCGACGGTCAGCGGGTGGCCTGCCTTTATGGCTGCCTTGCACGACATTGTCTGCAGGATGCTTTCGATTGCGCGTTCGGGATCGGCCGAGTCGTCTTCGCCGAGCGTGTCTATCATCTTGCGAATGAAATCGGGAATGTCCACGCCTCGCGACGCCAGCAGCGACGGGAACTGTTGGATGGCTATCGTTCCCGGCCCGAAGGGTTCGGCTTCGATCGCCAGCTTTTTCAGTAGTTCGCGGTTGGTGTCAAGCAGTGCGGCTTCGGCATCGGTAACGTTCACGGTGGCGGGAATGAGCAAACGCTGGCCCACCAGTTTGCCCGACGTGATGCGGCTCTTGAGTTCGTTATAGATGATCCGCTCGTGCAGTGCGTGCTGATCGACGATGATTACGCCTTCGTCGCTGCCGGCAACGATGTAGCTGTCAGCCACCTGGAATATCATTGCCGCTTCGTCCGTTCGCTGCGGTGCGTTTGGGGATAGCTCGAAACCGCCGGCCGATTCGGCGAAGCCGGCGGCGTCTGCGGGAGTGCCTGTGGCGGGGGGCATAGTGTGGGTGTATGCGGCTGCGGGCATTGCGGACTCATGCTGACTGAACGCAGAAGGGCCTTTGCTGGCGGTGGGCGGGATCGGTAGCGGAATCTTCCCAGCCGCCGCGTGTCCGTCACTGGTGGAATGTGTGCTCGGTTCGGAGAAGTCGAGGCGGGATTGCGGTTGCGGCTGGGTTTTGAAGAAGTCTGCCATTGCCTGGCGAACCTGCTGCTTGTGGGCATCATCCATCGGTTCGCTGTCGCCGCTGGTGGCGTGGGCATCTTGCCTGCTCATGGCGGCAGCGGGGGTGAGATTGGCTTTGTTCAGCGTTTCGCGCAGGGTCGCCAGTATTTCGCTGTGGACGGCTTGGGAGTTGCGGAAACGCACTTCGATCTTGGTCGGATGCACGTTCACGTCTACATCTTCGGGTGGCACTTCAATGAAGATGAACGCGACGGGCCAGCGGTTTGGGTCTACCAGGCCTCGGTAGGCTTCTTTGAGAGCGTGGCTGAAGATGCGGTCGCGGATGTATCGTCCGTTGAGGAAGAAGTACTGCCACTTGCCCGATCCGCGAGCAGCCGACGGCGGACAGATCAGCCCCGACACGCTGACATCTCCGGCGTTGCGCGGCGAAAGTGCCAGTAGTGAGTCGGCGAGTTTGCTGTCGAACACGTCGGCGATGCGTTGGCGTGTGGAGTCGCACTTGGGCAGATTGTGCACTTTGCGTTTACCGTGCGTGAGCGTGAACGCTATTTGCGGGTGGGGCAGTGCGACGCGGGTGATCTGCTCGGCGATATGGCCGGACTCCGTGGCCGAGGTTCGGAGGAACTTTCGCCGGGCGGGCGTATTGAAGAACAGATCGCGGATGGTGATGGTGGTGCCTTCCGATGCGGCGCAGGGGCGAACTTCGCCAACGTCCGGGCCGGATGCGTCTATCTCGCAACCGCCGGTGTTGGCATCGCCGCGTTTTCGGGTTCGGATGGCTGCGTGGCTGATCGATGCGATTGACGCCAGCGCCTCTCCGCGGAAGCCCATGGTGTTGATACTGAACAGGCTCTCTTCGTCGGCGAGTTTGCTTGTGGCGTGCGGGACAAATGCCAGCGAGAGGTCATCTGCGCTGAGCCCGCAACCATTGTCGGTTACCGATATGAGCTGCCTGCCGCCATCTTCGATAGTGACGTCAACGCGCAGGGCGCCTGCATCGATGGCATTCTCCACGAGTTCCTTGACCACGCTGGCGGGGCGTTCGATCACCTCGCCTGCGGCGATTTTGTTCACAAGATGAGTTGATAATACTTGTATTGACATCAGTTCTCGTGGTTGCGACGGGGCCGCGTAGTTAGTCCTTCAGATCGTATTCTTTGATTTTGCGATAGAGCGTGCGTTCTCCTATGCCCAGAATCTCGGCCGCCTGCTCGCGGTTCCCTGAAACCATCTTTAGCGTATTGCGGATGAGTTCCTTTTCGGCTTCTTCGAGGCTTATTCCCGCAAGATGCTCCAATTGCGTTGTGCCGCTTGCGGTGCCGGGCCGGGAGTATATCTCGGGCGGGAGATCGTCGATTGTGATCTTGTCATCTGTGGCGAGGATGACCATGTTCTCGACTGCGTTCTTGAGCTGCCGCACATTGCCCGGCCAGGGGTAGGCAGCAAGCATTCGGGCAGCATCTTTGGTAACGCCCTTGATCTTAGTATTGTGTTTCTCGTTGGCTTCGCTGATGAACTTGTCGACGAGCACGGCGATATCTTCGCGTCGCTGGCGGAGCGGCGGGATTACGATGGTGGCGCCCTTGATGCGGAAGTAGAGGTCCTCGCGGAACTCCTTTTGGCGGACCTTCTCATCCAGATCGGCGTTGGTGGCACTTATTATCCGCACGTCCACCTGGATCGGATCGTTCGAACCCACGCGCACTATCTCGCCGTTTTCCAGCACGCGGAGCAGCTTGGCCTGCATGGCGAGGGGCATGTCGCCGATTTCATCGAGGAAGAGTGTTCCGCCGTCGGCGTGTTCGAAGCGTCCCGCCCGGTCGCCGGCGGCCCCGGTGTATGAGCCCTTCACGTGGCCGAACAGTTCATCTTCCAGCAGAGACTCGCTGAGCCCCGCACAGTTGATTGCAACGAAGCGGTTATCGTTGCGGCGTGAGTTATTGTGGATTGCGTTTGCGAGTAGTTCCTTGCCCGTGCCAGATTCGCCCAGTAGCAGTGCGGGCAGGCCGGCCGGAGCGATGCGTCTGACAATATTGAGCACTTTGAGCATCTCGGGCGAGTTGCCCACGATATTCTCGAATCCGAATTTCTGGTCGAGCTGTTGTTTGAGTTCGCGAATGGTTCGCTGATTTGCGGTAAGCTCGGCCGCGCGTGAGACCACGGCGCGGAGATCGTCCAGGTCGATAGGTTTTTCGATGTAGTCGAAGGCGCCTTGTTGAAGTGCGTTGCGGCAGGCGTCTACGGAGGAGTGCGCGGTGATGAGGATTACCTTGGTGGCCGGTGAGTTTTCGGTGGCGTAGGCGAGCACGTCCATTCCGCTGTCATCGGGTCCGAGCATGAGGTCGGTTACGATGATATCGAAGCTGTGGGTCTTGATTCTCGCAACGGCTGCGGCACCATCATGGACACTCACGCAGTTGTGCCCCAAGCGCGACAGACCTTCCTGCATTGCTTCTGCGTGTGCGACTTCGTCTTCGACTATCAGGATCTCAGCGGCTGATTCTGTGGTTATCTTCATGGTAGAAGTACGATAGCGACTAAGTGCTCGCCTGTCAATTTGGCAGGTTGAAGGCGATACGAGTGGAAGTGGGGAAACCGGCCAAAATCAGCCAGAAATCGCAAGGATGCCACCAAAATATCGCCAAAATTGCCCAAAATGCTCCAGGCGGGCGGGTGGCATGGCGACACACGGTCGTATCGTGGGTCGCCATGGTGTCAGTTGCGCCCTGCCACCCGACAGGAAAGACTCCCCCGGGCAGGGCATTAGGCGATTTCGATTGGGTTTGTGAATTGGCCGGTTTGCAGGAAGTGGGTGATTGATTCGATGCTTTGGGCGGCCTTGCGGGCCACGGATTCGGCTGTGTTGAATGCGTTGTGGGGTGTTGTGATTACGTTTTGTCGTGCGGCGAGTTGGAGCGTTGCGATTGTGGGGTCGGTGGAATCTCTTTCGGTATCGTCAGCTGTGTCTTCGGCGGTTGAGGCGCCAGTATTTGTGTCTGCGGGGGCGCTACCTGCCCGCAGTGAAACGGCTAATCGCTTCTCGTCTTCGTACACGTCCAGGGCTACTCCGCCGAGATGGCCGGTATCGACCAGTTCCAGCAGACCGCGGGCCGGGGCGAGTTCCCCGCGTGCGATATTCACGAAGATTACGCCGGGTTTGGTGCGTTTGAGCAGATCGCGGCTGAAGTAGCCGGCGTTTTGGTCCGTCAGGTTCATGGCGCAGACGATTATGTCGGCAGTGTGGATGTGGGAGTCGATGTCCACGTAGTCCACGTCGGTGTGCTTGCGAACGATATCCACGCCGAGAGGGATCATCGCCAGCCCCCGTGCGATGCGGATTATCTGATGCCCGATGTTGCCCACGCCGACGACGAGTATCTCCTTGGCGAAGCACTCGCGGCCGGTGATGCCATCGCGATTGAAGCTGGCGAATTGCGACAGTTGCAGCGGCAGCTTTCGGAGCAGTGCCATCCAAAAGAGCATCGCCTGCTCTGCCACCGCGCGATTGCAGTACAGCGGCAGGTATCCGGTGGCGATGTTATGTGCGGGTGCGATGGAGCGAATGTAGTCGCGAACGTGATCATATCCGGTGGAGCGTGTGAGTATGCCTTGCAGCGAGGCGGCCCAGCTTGCGGGGAAAGCTGACTGTGTGCGAGTGGAGATAACGTCGGCCCCCGGGGCGGTGTGTGCGGATTCCTGTATTGTCAGATCGGTGAATCCTGCGTTGATATCGGCAGGTAGGTATTTGCGGATTTCGTCAGCTTCCTCGGCGAATGCTTCGTAGAAATAGACATCGTATTTGGTGTCCATGTGAATGCCAGTCCTACTGTTTGATCAGATCAAGCAAGATTGAGAACCGCGTGCCCTTGCCTGCTTCGGAGTCTACGGAAATAGTCCCGCAATGCTCGCGGACGATTCTGCGCGTGGTGGCCAGGCCCAGGCCGCTGCCGCCGGACTTCGTGGAATAATAGACGTTGAATATTTTCGGCAGCACTTCGGGGTCTATGCTCTTTCCGCCGGTATTGATTACTTCGAGCAGGGCGCTGTCCTGTTGCGTGGACACGCGTATTATCAGCTCGCCGCCTTCGTCCATCGCCTGTACGGCATTGATCATCAGGTTGAGCAGTGCCTGCTTCAGCATGTTCGAATCTACATTGCACATGACGGGGGAATCGTGGAGTGAGGTCCGCATCACCACACCTGCGGCTTCTGCTTGTGGGGTGAAGAAATCGGTGAGTTCCTCGACGAGCCGCCGCAGGTCGACGGCTTGAAGTTGCAGTTCGTAGTGGCGTGCGTAACGCAGGAAATCGTCCAGGATTCCGTGGACACGGTCAGACTCGGTGCGGACATTCTCAAGCCGTCGCAGCCATCGGCGATGCGATTCATCCTCCGGGCGGTCTTCCTGCAAGTCCTCGATCAGCAGCTTCAGGTTGATGTTGATCGTGGACAGCGGGTTCTTGATCTCATGCGCCAAGCCGCCTGCGAGGTGTCCCAACTCTGCAAGCTGCTGGCTTCCACGTGCACGCATTGTCAGTCTGCGGGCACTCTGCCAGAGCCTTCGGGAGATCATTATCGTAGAGATAGCCCCAAAGGCTACTCCTGCGACAAACGCCGGGATTAGATACCACCAACTCATGCCTGTTGTCTCTCCGCAGGTTTTTCAAATGGCGAAATTGAGGTAACCCGGCGTTTTGCCGTCAGTGGCGACGGCGACCGGCATTATACCCGAATCTTACGCCAGACAAATACCATAACGAACACGGGCCCGGAAGGATATACCTGCCGGGCCCGCGATTATACTAGAATCTCTCGTCTATTACATCAGAGCTTTACGGGACAGCTTTACGCGGCCCTGATCGTCGATGCTGAGGACCTTGACTTCCATCTCGTCGCCAACGTTCACGGCTTCGTTGACGTCCTTGATGTATTCGTTGGAAAGCTCGCTGACGTGGCAGAGCCCGTCCTGTCCGGGGAAGATTTCGATGAAAGCACCGAAATCGCGAACTGACACTACCTTGCCCTTGTAAGTCTTTCCGACTTCGGCTTCGGCAGTGATCATGGACACTTCGTCACGTGCCTTCTCTGCCGACTCGATACGCGGCGCGAAGATGCTGATCGTGCCATCGTCGTCGATATCGATAGTGGCGCCGGTTTCGTCCTGGATGCGGTTGATAACCTTGCCGCCTGGTCCGATTACCTTGCCGATCTTGGCGGGGTTGATCTTGATGGTGACCATGCCCGGTGCGTACTTGTTGATCTCTTCACGCGGGGCGGCCAGTACGGCACCCATTTGTTCGAGGATGAATTCGCGTGCTTCCTTTGCCTGTGCGAGCGTTGCTACGATGCGATCCTGCGTGATTCCGCGGGCCTTCATGTCCAACTGGATAGCGGTGATACCATTGGTGGTACCGGCTACCTTGAAGTCCATATCGCCGTGGAAGTCTTCTTCGCCCATGATGTCAGTCAGCAGGACAAAGTCCTCGCCGTCGGAGACCATGCCAACGCTGATGCCAGCAACCGGGGCCGACAGCGTGACGCCGGCGTCCAACATGGACATTGTCGCACCGCAGATGGCTGCCTGGCTGGTGGAACCGTTGGCTTCCAGCATTTCGGCAACTACGCGAACCGTGTAACCGAAGTCACCCGGATCGGGCATTACTGCCTGAAGGGCCTTCTGTGCGAGCATACCGTGGCCGATATCGCGACGACTTGGGCCGCGTAGGGGCTTGATCTGTCCGACGGAGAAGGGCGGGAAGTTGTAGTGGAGCATGAAGCTCTCTTTGAACTCGTCGCCGAGACCATCGATCACGGCGCGATCGCGAGGCGTACCGAGCGTGGTGGTTACCAGGCCCTGGGTTTCGCCGCGAGCGAAGATTGCCGAGCCGTGTGTACGGGGCAGTACGCCAACGCGGATATCCAGCGGGCGAACTTCCTTCATGCCGCGGCCGTCAGGACGCTTGGAGCCCATGATGAGCTTGCGTTGGATCTTGCCTTCGGTCTTGTAGAACGCGCCTTTGACCTGGTCCTTGGAGAACTCGGGCTCTTCGACATCTTCTGGGCAGTATTCTTCGAGTGCTTCCTCGCGAATTGCCATCATTGTGTCGTTGCGTTCGACCTTGCCCTTGATGAGCTTGGTTTCCTGCATGCGGTCGCCATACTTGGCGAGGATCTGCGACTTGAGTTCTTCGGATACGGGCTTGGCTTCGTATGTCTTGTCGACTTCGCCGTAGGCCGCCACCAGTTCGCCGATAAGGGCGATAACTTCGAGGCTGACTTCCTGGGCCTTCTCGAGCCCGTCGGCGACTACGTTGTCGGATACTTCCTTGCCGTCGAATTCGATCATGTTCAGGGCTTCGGCCGGTCCGCAAGCGAGCATGTTCATCTCGGACTCAACCAACTGCTGCCTTGTGGGGTTGACTACGAGCTTTCCGTCAACATAACCGATCTTTGCTGCCCCGATGGGCCCTTCGAAGGGGCAGGGGGTGATGCTGAGAGCGGCGGAGGCACCGATTATCGCCAGCAGGTCGGGATCGTTTTCTTCGTCAAAGCTGAGCACCATGCACTGGATCTGAACTTCGTCGGTGAAGTCTTCGGGGAACATGGGGCGGATCGGTCGGTCGATCATCCGCATCGTGATGACTTCCTTCGTGGTAGGACGTCCTTCACGCTTGAACCAGTTTCCTGGGATTCTGCCGCCAGCGTACCGCGCTTCGCGATAGTCTACGTACAGGGGGAAGAAGTCCATACTGCGCGACGGGGGGGCAGTAAGGACTGTCGCCAGTACTATCGAGTCCCCATAGGTAACGGTGACTGAACCGTGTGCCTGCTTTGCCAGATCGCCAGTTTCCAGGATGAGCTTACGCCCACCGATTTCTTTCTCAACTCTAATTACACTCATTTTCATTCCTCTTGTGGCTGCACTCGCAGCCGGTTACCCATCTACCATTCACATTAATTACATTACTTCTTTGTTCTTGTTTCAGTTAGGGACGGCTGGCCATGGCGTAACGTGTTGTTCTTGCAACAATATGCAAAAATACGCGATGGGCTCAACAACGCTGAGACGTAGCTGCGGGGTGTAGAAATGCCAGAACGCAGCCGGACGGTGGGCCCGCAACGGCGACGGTGTCCAATTCAGATGGACACCGTCGCCGGCGGAAAAACTATCCCTATAATCGGTGCAGATATAATTACTTACGCAGACCGAGCTTCTTGATAAGTGCGCGGTAGCGATCATTTTCGGTGCGAGAGAGGTACTTCAGCAAGCGGTTTCTCTTGCCAACCATCTGGAGCAGGCCTCGGCGTGATGCGTGGTCCTTCTTGTGGGATCTGAAGTGCTCGGTGAGGTGGTTGATGCGAGCGGTAATTATGGCTACCTGGACCTCAACTGATCCGGTATCGCCATCATGCCGCTTGTTGTCGGAAACTAGTGTTTTCTTGTCTACTGTATCTGTTGCCATTTTCTTTCCTTTGCTGCCGATCATTTCGCGGGCTACGAGCCCTTTATCAGCAGGCAATAAACATTGGTGTTAAAAAGTACCCGTAAATACCGGGATACTCGGCGGTTACCAAAAACACAAAAACGTGCGAGATCGCACGGGATTGTTGCAAATAGACTATTCACTACGAATAGGGTCCGACAGTCTAGCGTGCTGCAGGCCGAGGTACAAGTCCTAATCGGACATTAGTACCGTCTGGTGTGGGAGATTTCTTTCTGGCACGAGACAAAACTGGCTGTGAGCGGCTATTGCGTTCTCTGTGAAAGTAGAACAGGTGATCAGGAGACCGCAGGTGAGCGAGCCTATTTGAAATTTGTCCAGCAGGCGGTCGTTCGGCTTTGTTGTTTCACCTGCTCAACTGTTCTACTGCTCACCTGCTCTGTGTGTGAGATTTCTTTCAGATCAGAAAGAAACCTCGCACACTACCGTCTGACTTTCGTCAACTATTCTTTAACGAGCAAACCGGTGATGGCTTCGATGAGGGCTTCCATGCGGAAGGGCTTGGTGATGTACTTATCTACTCCAAGCTGCTCGGCATACATTCTGTGGCGATTGCCCATGTTTCCGGTGATCATTATAACGCGGGGGCCTTCGTTGGCTTCCTGGTCGCGTTTGATGCGTTCGAGTACCAGGAAACCGCTGCGTTTTGGCAGCATCATGTCAAGAATGATAAGATCCGGTTCCTGCTCAAGTTCCTTGACGGCGCTATTGCCGTCTCCCACGGAGATCATAGTGGGGCCGAGGTCCTGGAGGGCTACTTCGATAGCCATTCTGATGTCGCGATCATCGTCTACGAGGAGGATCGTCTTGCCTTCTAGTTCGCCTGCCATTGGAAAAGCTCCTTACGTCTAAGCTTGGGTGGGTCAACTTCGTGCTGTCGGGGGGTGCCCACCGGGTGGGTACGATAATATGCTTATACTATCTGATAGTCTCCGCAACGTCAATGACATAAAGCTTCATGATGCATATCTCGCAGAATTGCTGGCGATTGGGCGAAGATTCCCTGCTATCTGGACATGTAACCGCTGTTTTGCACTTGCCAATTAAGCATCGTTAAGGCAATAATCTCGACATGAACAGACATGCGACTACATTGATCGTCTTGTTGGCGGCCGTCTTCGCCGCAGGATGCGGGCGGATTGAGCGACAGATCACCATTACATCTGAGCCCGAAGGGGCTATTGTTATCCTTTCGGACAAGGAAGTGGGCAGGACGCCTGTGACCATAGACTATACGTGGCACGGGGAGTATGACGTCATTCTCCGTTATCCTGAAAAGGGTTACGAGACGCTCAATACCACGGCGAACATAGATCGCAAATGGTACGATTACCCGCCGATAGACCTGGCGATTTATATTCTGCCCGGTGTTCACGAGGATCACCGTTATCTGCACTACAAGCTCAAGAAGCTCAAGCCCATCGACAAGGCTGCCCTTATCAAGCGTGCTAAAGAAATGAAGAGACGCAACGAACTCAAGGTGAGATAGAGAGACTTATGTGGTCGGGTCGGCCGGCGGATGGGGCGCTAACACCTGGATTTCTGGATCATCTTGCGAATCCGTATTTTCGTCGATGTCGATGTCGATGTCTTCTAATGTCGGTTGAAGGTTGGGAATGTTGGTCAGTCTGCCGATCCTTGCCCTTATTGTCTCGGGGGATGTACTCATCAATTGTGCCATCTCGGCCAGTTCAACTCGCTGGGATGTGATGCTTCCGATAGTGACCTGCGATATCTTCCCGGCCTCTATGGTGTAGGTCGTTGGCACGCGTTGCTTGTCCGCGGACAACACCGTTTGCACCTTCTTGTTATCCAAGGGGGTTATCAGCAGGTTCAAAAAGCGGATCTGTGAGCCTTTCGGCCCTGCTTGCATTGCGACGTCGTCATATATCAGCTTCAACATGGCGGGCTTGCCGCTTGCGAGCACCTGCTTGATTACCTCCAGCAAGGTGCCTTCGGCTATGTAGTTTCCGGGAAATACTGTCGCCAGGGTGCTTCGTCGCGTCATCATGCGACTTCGAAGAGTGGTGATCTGCTGGGTCACCTTGACGGTCTTCTTCTCCATGAGTATGTCCGTGGAGTAGATTTCCGATCCCGGTGCATGGCTCTTGTATTCGCCTGCCGACATATCGGCAGCTATTCTCCATACGGATTGGTGGTTGATGCGTTGGGCAGCACCCCGAGCGACCTTCCACGATATTTGCCCGCCGGTGAACGCCGAACCCCGGACGCCCCTGGCCTCGATGCGGTAGCCCACCACATTGCCGGCGATATTCCTCTTAACGTAGCAATCGAGCATCGTCTGGGGCTGCCAGATGGAGCTTAACCCTCTGTCACGCATATCCTTTATTATCGCGATTCCGCGACGGGTGGGGGCACTGCGGGCGGCTGATACGCCCCAGGCAATCAGCACCGACACGATGAACAGGGCGAGCATCACCAGGGCCAGCAGCTTCTGGCGGCCGGCGGTATCTTTATTTTTTGGACTCATTATGCTTCTATCCTACGTTCAGTCGCCATCGGGTGTAAACCCGAAGATTAAGGATATTGTTGTCAGGTTGGCCGATTTTGCTCTGTGTACCACATCAGGTGCCTCTTGACTGTGGGTCCGCAGGCTACCACAATGTCTGCTTATTGCAGGATTAGTTCCTACGCTCATGTGGCGCAAAGGGTTCTGTTATTCTACATTTACTGGAGTCTTCAACATGGCACAGGCTGCGGGCGGGCGCAAGGGACAGGCCCAACTTGTGGAGCATCCACCGCGAGAGGTGTTCATGCGGAGGGTCCGGTTTGGGCCCATTACCAGCGTTGCGTTAATGAACTTGCTGACGGCTGTGTTGCTCTTCTGGGCGTTTGTGCCCCAACCTTATGGTGCGTCTTGGGTGGCATGGGTGGCGTGGGTGCCGTGGTTGCTGGCACTGGGCGGGAAGACTAGGCCACTGCGCACGGTGCTGTTTGCCTGGTTGGCGGGGCTGGTGTATTGGTTGATGAGCCTGTATTGGCTGACGTGGATTACGCTGCTCGGATACGCAGCCGGTGCGATCTACCTGTCACTGTACT
Source organism: uncultured Phycisphaerales bacterium (assembly GCA_965369385.1). GTDB lineage: Bacteria > Planctomycetota > Phycisphaerae > SM23-33 > SM23-33 > CBDUQP01. The sequence goes on along the minus strand of CBDUQP010000103.1, from coordinate 763 downwards.
GGCTGGTGGCCGCATGCGTACTGAGGGTGGCGTTCAAGCGTAATTGGCCCATGTGGCTTTGTTTTCCGGTTGTCCTGATTTCCTGCGACTATCTACGATGTTTCATAATCCCATTTCCGTGGTTCTGTCTCGCACACAGTCAGTACGAGCATATCCGGCTGATCCAGTTTGCGGATGTTTTTGGCGTCTATGGCATTTCATTCGTCATTGCCATGTTCAACGGGGCGATGGTAGACCTGTTTGGCGCTCCGCTGTTCGTGCGGGCCGGCGGAAAGCGGGCCCGTCCGCTGAGGCATGGGCTTGTGGGGTTCGGCGTTTGTGTACTGTGCGTGGCGGGCATGCTTGGGTATGGCCAGTATCGCCTCGGCCAGACCAAACAGCTTGAACCCGGTCCGACTATCGGCGTGGTGCAGCATGCCTTCCCGCTCTCGCTGTTTGAACCCGGGGCCACCACGGAGAAGGTATTCAGCGATCATCTGACGTCCAGCATGCGTTTGAAGGATGCCGGTTGCGATATTGTGATCTGGCCGGAGTCTTCTATTCGGTGGGTGAACGACGAACTGCTCTCGCTTGATATAGATAAGTCAGACATCGATGATGTGCGCCAGGCTTTGTTGGCAGTTCCATCGTGGTCTGGTTCGGGAGACCTTACGAACCGCCAGGTCATCCACTCGTATCGATGGGCATTTGATGGCAAGGTTCTGCCTGAGTGGTTGCAGAAGACCGAAAGCACCAAGGTGTCCGAGAAGGTTCTTCGTAGTGC
>CBDUQP010000102.1:0-13477 GCA_965369385.1 uncultured Phycisphaerales bacterium | reverse complement strand
CAAGCGGAGTCTCGGCAGATATCTGAAGCATCTCCAGAATCGGCTTATCGATCACCAATGCCAGACTATTACCGTGTTTGATCAGTGTCTTCGTCATAATGGCTCCCATCTCCTCGTATACACATAGTATATACCACACAATCGACCAGAACAAGCCGTAACTGAACAGAATAGCCAGAAAGCGTGGGGAGTCTAATCAACCTGCTCAGGCGAACCGAAGTCTCGAAACGCAAAGAGAACGCTCCCGTCAGCTTCTTGACAACTGTATCCTCATGGATGTTCCCAATGATGTGAATTCCCGTTGCTGCTCGGATCGCCTCTGCACCTCTACAGCAGACTCAGACTGTGGCCTTCGAAGTGGTATATCTCCTCGTGTTTGAATCCCCACCAGCCAGTCTTGGCGCGGATGTGCGGTTCGAAGGTCAATAGTCCTGCATCGCCTATCAGCACGTCACAGCCCCGCTCGATATAGCGTCGCTGATCTGGCCTCTTCTCAATCGTGTGGCCGAGATTGCCGAGAAAGTCCAAATTCTCGTAGCCCATGGCCTGAATCTCATCGTTCATCGCTTGCCATAACTGCTCGAAACTCATATCTCGAGACGCAATGTCGATGAGCATACTGTGCAAATGGTGTTCTGCGGCCAGGCCTTCGTCGAGTTCCACATTTGCGGCCGATTCGTGCGAACCTTCGGCTCGAACCACAAACGAGCGTGCGCAATCTCCCCAGCAGCCATCAATCTCGGGGCTGAGGTCAATCGTCACCAAATCATTCTCACGCACTACCGTATCAGTCGGCTGATATTGCAGGCCCGATACCGATAGCAGTGTACGTTCCCCCACCAGTACGAGAGCCCCAACGCCGTGATACCAGAAAGAATCCGCACCGCCATCGCGAAGCATCCGTTCGCAGTGCTCTGCGAGTTGCCTCTCGGTGCTGCCGGGTGTGATTGAGGCGGCTATCTCGCCCAGCACATATCTGGCAAGACGCTGCACCCTCTGGTGACTCAGCCCGCCTGTTGAATATGCTTTGCTCATTTGTGTTCCCACTTCGCCAGCTTGATATCTGCAAGAATCCGCGACATGAAAGGACAGAATCGCCAGTTTGCTATTGGAAGGAGTCTACCAATTGCGGCGAAGCCAGAATAGTGACAATTGGAAATGCCGGGGAATTAGTCGTGCGACGCATCAGTCCAGACTCATTGATGTTGTTTATAGCCCGCCGTGGTGTCTGCCGTGATGCCGGCTAGGGTGTCGTCGTGTTCGAGGCCGTGCTTCTTCATCTTCTTGTACAGAGTGATGCGGTTTATGCCCAGTTGGTCGGCCGACGCCTGGCGGGCCCAGCCGTTGGCTTCAAGCGCTGCGAGTATCGCCCGGCATTCGGCGTCTTGCAGAGTCGACTTCAGCGTGCCCACCTCCTCCGCATAGGGCGCAGCAACGTGCAGCACGCCCGGCCGCCCCGATCTTACCGGCTGGGCAAGATACTCGGGCGTAATGTGCATTTCATTGCACAGCACTACCGCACGATGCACACAGTTCTCCAGCTCGCGAATATTCCCCGGCCAATCGTATCGTTGGAGCATATCCATCGCCTCTGCGCTGAAGCCCTGGATAAGCTTGGGCGAATCCTGCAAGTACTCAGCCAGAAAATGCTCCGCCAGCATGGGCACATCAGACCTGCGAGCACACAACGACGGCAATTCGATCTGCACAACGTTCACCCTGTAGAACAAGTCCTCGCGGAACCTTCCGGCGTTAACTTCTTCCTGCAGGTCACGGTTGGTGGCTAGGATCACGCGAACATCCACACTGCAGGTAACGTTGCTGCCAACCGGCTCAAACTGCCGCTCCTGCAGCACTCGCAGCAATCTTGACTGCAGACCGACGGATGCGGTTGCGATCTCGTCGAGGAATAGCGTTCCCCCATCAGCGGCTGCGAACTTGCCGATCTTGTCGCTGACGGCCCCGGTGAACGCGCCTCGCATGTGACCAAACAGCTCGCTCTCCAGCAGCGAGTCCGGTAATGACGCGCATGAGACTTCGACGAACGGTTCTTCGCTGCGTTGAGAGTGTGCGTGGATGCTCCGGGCGAGCATGCTCTTGCCTGTCCCCGACGGTCCCGTCAGCAGGACCGTGGTGGAGCTGTCGGCTACGTCGGAAGCCACTTCCAACACGCGCATCATACACGGGTCTGACGCGACAACATTGTCAAACCCGAAGGCCCCGTCGGCCGGCGTATGGGTGGGTCGTTGGTTGCGGAGTTGCCTCTGCCGCATTGCCCGGGCGACAAGAGTTCGCAGCGTTTCAACGGAGATGGGTTTTACGATGTAGTCCAACGCGCCGTGCCGCATCAGTTCCACTGCATGGGAAATCTGCGGGAACTGGCAGGTAATTGCTACGGCGAGTTTACCATGGTATGCACGAATATTCTGGAGCAATTCCAAGCCCGTACGATCACCTGGATTCTCGTCTGCTATCACCAGGTGATAGCAGGATGCTTCCAGTGATGCCAGTGCCTCATTGGCTCCGGACACAAGCGTTACGTCACATCCATACTGGCGAAGTGTGGCGTCAAAATGCCCAGCGACACACAAATCACTTTCCAGCACCAGAACTCTCGGTGTCTCACAGCAGCGGTCATCCATTAGGAACACTCACCATACCGGGTATCGAAGTTCATTCGTTCGAGCCGCGATGAGCATTCCAGCCGGCTACTCCGCGGCCCCATCGCCGGGCGATTCGATGGGGGCAGATTGGGTGCTGCCCCGCAGAATCAACTCGGCGAACGCTTTATATGTATCGTCCTTGCCGGCCAGGGCCTTCAACTGTATGGCGCTTTGATACGCTTTTTGTGTATTCCCGGTATTCTGGTATACGTAGGCAGCAAGCATGACAAGACGCGGATCCGACTTCGCGCCGGGAGCCGCGAGGCGCTTTTCGAGCGTGACCATTTCTTCGGCCATCACATTCTTTCGCACCTTGCTGAGTACGCCTGAACGCACACGTGCCAGCCCAGGCAGTTGCCTGATTGCGGAGTAGAGGTGATCGGCGGCAGTGGACGACTCACCCGCTGCGAACATCGCGTGTGCCAGGCCCATACGCGCCAGCGGATCGTTGGGGTTATCGGCAAAGGCAAAGGTATACTGCTCTGCCGACTTGTAGTAATGCCCCTTTTTCAGCATGGTCTCAGCCCGTCGCATACGGCGTGAATAAGTATCCTGTCCGCGGCCTGCAAAGCTCTGAAGTGTTATGTCACCGCCTCTGGAAGTTCTCACGGCTCCTGACCTTCCGGGCGCCGGTTTGGAACCGGGTAGCGAAACAACCCCGCCGGACTTCCTGTTGGTGGTTTTCCTACGGAAGTCAATCGCTCGCTGGAGTTCTCCAAGCACCTGCCCACGTGAACTGAACGGTTGCTGAAATTCAGATTCCTTCGAAAGCTTGATCATACCTGGGGAAAGTTGATCTTCGGCGACGTCTCCCTTGGGTTTTGTAGCGTCTGTCCTGGCAGAATCCACCCTCCAGTCTACTCGTGGCGATGTATCCTCGTCCAGTTCGCGAAGCTCTTCCATAAGCTTGTGCGGCCTGACAATCCCTGGAACCACGGGGAGATCGCCCAAGCTGACGTAATGGTCAGGAAACTCAGGGGCACCTGCAAACTTAGCCAGTCCTGGCATAGCTGGAGCCTTCAAGCCGGGAGTGGCAGCCGATGGAATTCTTAACGACGATGTCCCCTGGCGACCAGGTCTGGCGCTAACATTTTTCAATTTAAAATCGTCAACATCGGCCGCGAAGCGGCTCGACGAGCCCGCTACTACGCGGACAGGCGTGCGAAGCCTTGTTATTCCAGTGGTAAGTTCGGTTGCATTAAACGTGGTGGATGACCTGTTCAAGTACGGATTTGGCTTGTAAACCTGTCCGCCAATCACATCTCTAACACTTACTGACTGGCGATTAAATCTCTCCAGCCTCGAAGAGGGCAGGTTCAATCTCAGGCGATTAGGCGCGGTCACGGAATTACCTCGAAAAGAACCAAGACCGCTCAATTGCTTGTTGGCTACCAATCTGGAGTTACTCCAATCCGGCAAATTCGAAGAGCCTCCCGTATTCCGCCCACCACTGCCATATCGCAGATTGGCGTCAAGTGCCCTTCCCGGAGCATTGACCCTCCTGACCTGCCCCGTAGCTGCCTGAGCACACAGACAAACAACAACCAACACCATCACTAGCCTATTCATTTTGCCGCTCCCACATTCCTGCACTAAACCGCGCCACGAAAATACGAGCAACCAGTATCACTGCTCCCATTACTTTGTACACCACTCATGGTGTTCAGGTTCGAACATTCGGTCGCCTGCCGCCATTTAAGTCGCAACGAAACACCCCTTCTCCGGGGTTTGTTGCGAGCGGCACGTCCGTTCGCTCTCATGGTTGTCCTTGCGCGTCTGTGCATTCTTCGACCAATCCTTAAACAACCAGCCAGTGAAACAAAACTCAGGCTACCACGTGTCATAAAATCATTACGAATCACGTATAACCTCCAATGCTCGCCAAGCCTGTGCCGGATACCGATGCATTGCTATAATCACTATCGGCCACATTCCGGTACCTTCTTATTAATTGTACGCTTGCTGGATCAATACTCCCAGTGCGTAATCTATTTCGATAACATCCCATTACAAAGACACTTACCACCATCGCCAGGACAAACCGCGGCGATAGCAGGCCAACCTGCGTTAATTATCTGCAACCGCAGGGCTCTAAATGCCGATTAGGTTAACTGTTACAAGGTGAGCGGTTGCGTTTGAGCTTGGGACAATCCACCCCAAACAAACCGTACCGGTTGTTTTCAGCAAATTACGGATAGGTAACACATGCGACCATTACGAACGTTCACGATTGAGCCCTCGTTGCCCGAAGAACTGCTTCCGCTGCTTGAGATTACGAGTAATGTCTCGTGGTCCTGGCATGCGGATACACTTGCGTTGCTCAGGCGACTTGATCCCAAGGATTGGGAGATTTCCGGGCATAATCCCGTTGCCATGCTAGGCCGCATGAAACAGGAACGCCTGGAGGAACTGGCATCGGACGCCAGCTTCCTTGCACACATGAAGCGTGTGCATCAGATGCTTCAAACCTACATGAGCGAACCCGGCTGGTGGCCCAAAACATATGGCGGCGAGCGGAGCGGAGAAGTCGCGTACTTCTCTGCCGAGTTCGGCATAACCGAGTGTCTGCCAATATATTCCGGCGGTCTTGGTGTCCTGGCGGGCGACCACCTCAAGAGTGCCTCCGACCTGGATATTCCTCTGGTCGCGGTAGGCCTGCTCTATCAGCAGGGATACTTCCGTCAGCGCCTGAACGCTGATGGATGGCAACTGGAGCTGTTCCCCCGCAACGATTTCTACAACATGCCAGTCGAGCAGGTCCGCAACGAGGATCGCACACCCCTTACGATAGATATCGAAGTTGCGGACAATACCGTCAAAGCGTATGTATGGAAGGCTCAGATCGGCAGAATATCACTTTACATGCTGGACACTAACGTCCGCGACAATTCGCCCGAAGACAGGCACATTACAGGCCAGCTCTACGGTGGCGATCAGGAAATGCGAATCAGGCAGGAAGTCGTGCTGGGCATCGGCGGGGTAAGAATGCTCCGTGCGCTCGGTATCCACCCGAAAGCGTTCCACATGAACGAGGGACACTCGGCATTTCTCGGCCTTGAGCGTATCCGCATGATCATGGAGGACCACTCCGTGTCGTTTGACGTCGCCATGGAGGCCGTCGCCGCTTCCAGCGTATTCACCACCCACACGCCCGTACCGGCAGGTAATGACGCTTTCGACCCGGAGCTTATCGATAAATATTTCTCGAACTACTGGCCAAGACTGGGTCTGTCGCGTGAGCAGTTCATGGCCCTTGGCAGACAGGAACAGAACGATCCTTCCGAACCCATGAGTCTTACTGTGCTGGCATTACGAATGAGCAACTTCCGCAACGGTGTAAGCGCCCTGCACGGTGACGTTTCGCGAGGTCTGTGGACCTCGGTCTGGCCGGGCGTGCCCAGCGCGGAACTTCCGCTCACGTCCATTACGAACGGTACTCACACTCGCACGTGGCTGTCGGTGGGAATGTCGGCATTGTATGATCGCTACTTGGGTCCCGGATGGGACGAGAAACCCTCCGATGCAAGCACGTGGCAGCAAACCAATGACATTCCCGACCCGGAACTATGGCGAACCCACGAACGCAGACGCGAACGCCTCGTATCTTTCGCCAGGACACGCCTGCACAAGCAATTGCAAAATCGCGGCGCTGGCCAGTCGGAACTTGCAGCCGCCCAGGAAGTGCTCGATCCCGAAGCGCTCACAATAGGTTTCGCCAGACGTTTCGCCACATATAAGCGTGCAACGCTGATTCTTTCTGACATTGAGCGTCTGGAAGCGTTACTTACCAACCCCCACCGCCGTGTGCAGATAATCTTCGCCGGCAAGGCGCACCCTCGGGATATTCCCGGCAAAGAACTGATTCGCGACATTGTCCATATCTCGCGGAAGGAACCGTTCCGGAGGTCCATGACGTTCCTGGAAGACTATGACATGAACGTCGCCAGATACCTTATCCAAGGTGTTGACGTGTGGCTGAACACGCCGCTCAGACCGATGGAAGCGTCTGGAACGTCCGGAATGAAGGCGGCTGCGAACGGTGCACTGAATGTTTCCATTCTGGACGGATGGTGGGCCGAAGGCTACACACCAAACGTAGGCTGGGCTATAGGTTCGGGCGAATCCTACGATGATCTGGAGTACCAGAACACCGTGGAAAGCCAGGCGCTGTATGACCTGCTTGAGAAGGAAATTGTTCCCGCATTCTACAAACGCGGTAGTGACAACCTGCCTCGCGAATGGATTGCGATGATGAAGGCCTCGATCCGCGAGCTCGCACCCGTTTACAGTACCAACAGAATGGTTCGCGAATACGCCGAGCGTTTCTACGTGAAGGCAGCGGACAATTTCCGCAGGCTCAACGAATCCGAACTCCAACCAGCCAAGGATCTGGCAGCATGGAGACAACACATTCAGGGACACTTCGGAAATGTGTACATCCAGAGCGTCAGCGACAACATGGACGCCGTCGGCCACGGTGCCCAGGTTGGCAAGCAACTTCGCGTGGAATCGGTTGTGAGCCTGGGCGAATTGCACCCAAATGACGTCAAGATAGAGCTATACTACGGTCCGCTGGATTCTGACGGCCAACTGAACGATGGTGACGCGGTGGAAATGGAACAGATAGATCAGCTTGACGGCAACCAGATACGCTACGCCGTCGAGATGCCCTGTAGCTCCAGTGGCATGTGCGGTTATACAGTTCGTGCAATGCCCCGTCACCCCGCCCTGACCAACCCGATGGACATGGCGATGATACGCTGGGCGTAGAATCTTCGCCCGCCGCAGGTTCGATCTGTGATTTTGGCATAATAAAAACGCTCAGACACCTCAAAACTGCCATAAATGCCTTTGACATGGCAACAAGAGGCGATGATACTGTACGGCGCAAAAGAGAAACTGGCACACGATATGATGCGAATGACCACTACGACGACGATCTCGTAACGAACCAGCCCGGACAGACCGATCTGGCTGGCTCACGTCCTTCGCACATTTGCATGCCGGTTTCTTCTTGTATTGCTGGCGAGCCAGAAGGAAAGGGTCCGGCAATATAGAGGATGTTTCACCACTCGATTGCAGCCCGCACCCGCATCGTGCTTGTGAAACAACTTCACAACAGGTATCTGCATAATGAATGTCACTATCAAGCTGCCCGACGGAAGCTGCAAGAACTTCGATGAACCTGTCTCTGCAATACAGGTGGCCGAGGATATATCTCCCCGTCTCGCCAGTGCCACTGTTGCGGCCCTCGTTGACGGCACGCTTGTGGACGCAACGACTACCATCTCCGAAGGACAACACGATGTAAAACTCTTCACTGATCGCGATGCGGAATCCCTGGAAGTTCTCAGACACTCCGCAGCCCACATCATGGCACAGGCGGTCGTCAGGCTCTACGGGGCCAAAGTGCAATATTCCATCGGACCGGCCCTGGTGGACGATTTCCAATACGGTTTCTATTACGATTTCGATCTGCCCGAACCGATCGGACCCGATGATCTGCCCAAGATCGAAGCCGAAATGAAGAAGATCGTCGCCGAGAAGCTCCCCGTCGAGAGAATGGAGCTCTCCGTGGATGACGCCAAGGCGAAGTTCAAGGAAATCGGGCAAGATTACAAAATCGAAATGATCGACGATCTGATCGCGTCGGACGCCATCGAGCAGGTCAGTGTCTACCGCCAGGGTGAATTCCTGGACATGTGCAGAGGTCCGCACCTGCCCAACACCAGCAGGCTCAAGAAAGCATTCAAGCTCATCAACATCGCCGGGGCTTACTGGCGCGGCGACGAGAATAACAAGATGCTCACACGCATCTATGGTACGGCGTTTTTCAGCAAAGATGATCTTGCTGAGCAAATGCAGCGTGTCGAAGAAGCCAAAACCCGTGACCACCGCATTCTGGGCAAACAACTGGGACTTTTCCTGCTTACCGACGAGGTTGGCGGAGGGCTGCCCCTGTGGATGCCCAAAGGCACGACCATTCGTATGGAACTGGAAGGCTGGCTCCGCGGCGAACTGCTCAAACGCGGATACCAATCTGTAATTACCCCGCATATCGGCAAGCTGAGCCTTTACCGCACCAGCGGGCATTACCCCTATTACGAACACGGCCTGTTCCCCACGATATCCACAGGTGAAGGTGAAGACGACGGTTATCTGCTCAAGCCGATGAACTGCCCTCACCACATCCAGATATACAAGGCCCAGCAGCACAGCTATCGTGAACTACCGATTCGCCTTTCCGAGTTCGGAACGGTTTATCGCTACGAACAGTCCGGCGAGCTCAGCGGTCTCACACGCGTTCGCGGTTTCACGCAGGACGATGCACATATCTTCTGCACCCCGGAGCAACTCGAAGCCGAGGTCGAATCGTGCGTATCGCTGACCCAGCACGTGCTAAGCACACTCGGACTGACCGATTATCGCGTCAGGATCGGCCTGCGAGACCCCGACAGCGCCAAGTACACCGGCAAACCGGAAAACTGGGACCTGGCTGAGAATAACATTCGCAATGTTGTTCGCAAGCTGAATATGGAGTTCACCGAGGAGCCCGGCGAAGCCGCCTTCTACGGCCCGAAGATCGACTTCGTGGTCAAAGATTGCATCGGCAGGGAATGGCAACTGGGCACTATTCAGGTTGACTATAATCTTCCTGAACGCTTCGGTATAGAATACGTGGGTGCAGATAACACTACCCATCGCCCGATCATGATCCACCGTGCACCGCTTGGCTCGCCCGAACGATTCATTGGTATCCTGATTGAGCACTTCGCCGGGGCGTTTCCGCTGTGGCTGTCGCCTGTGCAAGTGGCGATACTCCCGGTTAGCGAAAAGGTTAATGACTACGCCACCAAGATTACCCAAGAGCTGCGGAACGCCGGAATTCGCGTGGAACTTGACGATTCGCCGGAGAAGATCGGAGCCAAGATCCGGCGTGCTACCTTGGATAAGATACCCTATATGATGATCGTCGGACAACGAGAGGCCGAGAATGGTACTGTCTCGGTCCGGCATCGCACCGAAGGCGATCTCGGCGTATTTGCGACCGAGAAGCTCATCGCAGCCGTCCGGGAAGAAATAGATACAAAGAGCGCTCGGTGCGTAGCCGATGCGTTAAAGTAATAGCTGGTGACGTTTTCGGATAGTCCGCCAACGTCTAAATTGAGACATATAAGTCTATAAACATTACTGTCTTTTGGAGATACGACAATCGCTAGAGATTTCCGCCAGAAAAACGATACCAAGGAACTTCGCCGAAACGAGCGAATTCGTGTCCGGTCCGTTCGGTTGATCAGTGAGACGGACGAACAGGTCGGAGTAGTCGATACCAGCCAGGCCATACGAATGGCGCAAGAAGTCGGCTTGGACCTGGTAGAAATATCGCCCACAGCCACTCCGCCAGTCTGCAAGATCATGGATTATGGCAAGCACAAGTACGACCTCAGCAAAAAGGAGCACAAGGCAAAGACACACAGCCACCAGACCGAGCTCAACGAGGTCCGTATAAAAACGCCAAAGATCGGCATACATGACCTGCTGATCAAAGTGGAGCGGGCCAGAACATTCCTGCTCAGAGGCGACCGGGTGCAATTCTCCCTGCGATTCAGGGGACGCGAGTTGGCCCACATCGACGAAGGCCTCAAGGTTTTTGACAGGGTCAAAGAGGAACTCGTCGACTGTGCTACAGTGGACGCCAGCCGCCGCGAAGGCAGACGCATCACCATGATGCTCGCACCTACGAAGCCTCCAGAAAAACCGCAAAAAGCACCAAAGCAGCCAAAACCTAAGGCAGCTAAGCCCGTCTTCGAGACGCCGGGAGCTTCCGGTGGTGATGTGGTATTGCCCCCTGACGCCCTGAAGGCCGTTGCTCCCAATGCCGCTGTTGCCCCACAGGCAACAGAAGCACCCAAGGCCCCGGTCGCACAGGCTCCCCCGGCAACAGAGGCTCCCAAAGCCCCTGTCGCACAGGAAACAAAACCGGCCACAGAGGCTCCCCAGCCGCCTGCCGAGGCATAAAGTAATAGCAATAATTTAACCGGTGATACCTTCACAGGCTAGCCGGACGACGTTTTGCGACGGATCGCAGAACTTTTTTCGCTTGCCCCTTTACTTATGCCGGGCAAATGTTAAACTTACCGATCTTTATAATTGATCGGACAAAGACGTGAGGTAGCAAAGATGCCCAAGATGAAAACATCCAAGGCTGTCGCCAAGCGAGTTAAGATAACCGCCCGCGGGAAGGTTATCGGACATCGCACAGGTGGCGGTCACCTGAAGTCACGGAAATCACCGAAAAGAATTCGCAACCTCCGCAAAGTGCAGGTTCTGTCGAAGGGCTTTTCAAAGATCGCCAAAATGGCTCTGGGTAGATAGTTAAGCAACTGTTCCATGCTAATGTGCAATGTCTGTCGGAGTTATTTCGATCTGGCCTTCACAGCGGCATTGAGGTAGTTGCTCAGATAATTAGAACGATAATCAGGTCCAGATGGGAGCCCCTTGGGGCGGCCGGGCGTCAGGCCCGGATAGTAACATCCTGCGAGCGTAACGCGGGAGTCCATCGACCAGGCAAGGAGACGTTATGCCACGCGTAAGCAAAGGTGCCGCACGTAAGCGGAAGCACAAGAGAGTTCTGAAGGCTGCAAGAGGTTTTTACGGGGCAGCGTCACGTCATTATCGCATGGCTGCGGAAAAGGTATTCCGTGCCGGCGTGATGGCAACCCGCGACAGACGAACACGCAAGCGTGATTTCCGTCGTCTCTGGATCACCCGTATCTCAGCCGCCTGCAGGCAGCGTAATATTCGCTACAGCGTATTTATGTGTGCTCTTTATGACAACGACATAGACATCAACCGTAAGATGCTCAGTGAGATCGCCATCGCCGATCCCGCCGCGTTTGATGCCGTCGTCAAGGCCGCAGGGCTCGCCGCCTAGTCGAACGCACATTAAGATATTTTCGAACGGGCGTCCCCTGTGGGCGCCCGTTTTTTATGCACACATGCACAAGCACCAATGACGCAGGTTGTATGCCGCCACGAATGCTGATAAACTCCGCTGCTAACGTAAAACGCACGAAGGAGTAACGATGTCTTTGCTCGATGAAATCCAGAAACTGCAAGCCCAAGCCTCCTCGGCTCTGGAAAGCATAAACAGTGCCGATGCGCTGGAAGCATGGCGGATCAAGTATCTAGGGTCCAAGGGTCTCGTCAAAGACACCATGAACCGCCTGAAGGAAGTCCCCAAAGAGCTCAAACGCGATGCGGGACAAGCCTGCAACAAGCTCAAGAACGCCCTGCAGGACGCATTCAAGGCCACTCAGCAGTCAGCAGGCGTATCCGGCGGAAAAGCCAGGGCAGCGGCCCCGGTGGAAGATATCACCCTCCCCGGCAGCCGCCCCACCGTCGGCCATCAGAATATCATCACGCAGACGATCAACGAAATATGCGAGATATTCGGACGAATGGGCTTCGCCGTTGCGTATGGCCCGGAAGTGGAAGATGAGCACCATAACTTCGATGCACTTAACATTCCGGACCATCACCCGGCCCGCGACCCGCTCGACAACTTCTACATTGACGAGAAGGTAATGCTGCGTTCGCAGACATCCACCGTGCAGATTCGCGTTATGGAAAACACCGAACCGCCCGTACGAGTTATCGCTCCCGGCCGCGTTTATCGCCCAGATACCGTCGACGCGACGCACTCCTTCATGTTCCACCAGATCGAAGGTCTGTACGTTGACGAGAATGTTTCGATGGCCGACCTGAAGGCCACGGTAGACCAGTTCTGCCGCGCATACTTCGGTCACGATATCGTCACCAGGTTCCGCCCGAGCTTCTTCCCGTTCACCGAACCGTCAGCCGAGATCGATGTAATGTTCCACCGTGAAAACGGCGAGGGATACTGGATCGAGATGGGCGGATGCGGAATGGTTGGCCCCAACGTTCTCGAAGGAGTCGGATACGACAGCGAGAAGTACACCGGGTTCGCCTTCGGTCTTGGTGTGGAGCGAATGGTAATGCGTAAACACAACATCACCGACATACGCTACCTATACGAAAGCGACGTCCGCTTCCTGAAGCAGTTCTAGTTTTTTGTCCCGGCGAAACTGACTTGTCGCGACGACTTGTGACGACGAAGCGATAGGCGAAGCCGCAAGCTCGCAGAGCGAAGACGGGTTGGGTGTGAATATTCGTATATTGCTGGCAGGTTGCCACCTGACATTCTTGGCGGGACAGAGTACTGGTTCTTTGTCCCGACGAAACCTTCGCGCTATTATCTACTGCTCATTTCTGACGAAATATGCGGGATAGCGCACGACAACGCCGACATCCATAAGATGTCGGCGTCGCCCTCCAATCTCCAGAATTGTGCCCCGACCGGGGCCTATCATAACGCCTCAGCCGTCTACCCGCGACGCCTCCGCAGAACTGCCAGGGAAGCACCCATGAGCAGCATCATAGTGGTAGGCTCGGGAACGCTGAGCGTATAGCCAACACTCGAACAGCCAACAATATCCAAACGAAATGACGCAGCATATTACGATTCCGCACTTGCAGCCTGCACACAACCTCTGTACCACGATATGAATCCAACAATCAGAGATGCAGACTCTTAAGACATCCACGCAACAGTGTACCACAAATCGTGGATTCGTCAATGCTCAGTTTCTTACAAATACAAGCATCAATCCGAAGATACTGCAACTTCCGCATTGGCAATATCTTCCTGCCGACACGTTTCTTCTGCCGACCACTTCACTAGTACTCTGTCCCGTGAATAAAGCTATATGAGTCTTTTTGCCGATAGGGTT
>CBDUQP010000101.1:0-13578 GCA_965369385.1 uncultured Phycisphaerales bacterium | reverse complement strand
CATGTATAAGAAGCTTCGCCGCAGGCGAAGCGCACATACGTGTCCCCCTCCGCGAATGAATGGCGAGTGATAATGGCAAAACAGCAGCACATTCTGCGATTCACAGGTAGCGTACAGGGGGTGGGATTCCGCTATACCGCCTGCCGGGCCGCCGGCGAATACGAAGTGACCGGTTTCGTGCGGAATTGCCGCGATGGCAGCGTGGAGTGCGTGGTTGAGGGCGAACGATCCGAGATCAAGGCCTTCGCCGATGACCTGAATTCCCAAATGGCCTACCATGTGAAGAACATGTCATGCCAAATCGCACCATTCACGGGCGCATTTCAGACCTTTGGACTGAGATACTGATCTGCGGGGTGCAAGCATGTCGGAGCGGTCCGCCTAATGGAGCCGCGTGCGGCAGCTACCTTCGGCCCATCTTGCACAGGCCCCGGTTGTACGGTGACTCGGCTTCATGCACCGCATGGATAAAATCGCGGAACTTGCTCGCCGGCTCGCCAAATTCACATTCGTCAAGCTTCGCAAGCAGGGCTTTTCGGCTTAGTTTGCTGCGATATGTAATACTGAATGCCTCGCTGATTTCGTGATAATCCTGTTCGGCGATCTCCTCACTGCGACGAACGCCGATTTTGTTCAAACCAGCCAGAATATTAATGCTGGCAACGATGCAATAAGGCGGAACGTGGCAACTTATACCCGCGTGCCCCTGTGTCATCACATAGTCACCAACCCAGGTAAACTGGTGAACATGCACCCCACCAGACAGAATCACTTTCCTCCCAACCTTGGCATATCCACCCAAGCCGGCCCCATGAGCAAAAATCACGCCATCACTGACCTGGGCATTGTGCCCGGCGTGAGAATGGCTCATCCAGTAGGTCTTGTTTCCTACAACCGTGCTATTGCCCTCTCCGGTAGCCCGATTTATACTCACATATTCACGGAACACATTGTCATTACCGATCTTAACGTGTGTTTTCATGTTCGGATCGAAATCATAATCCTGTGGCTCTCCACCCAGCACCACGAACGAATCCAGGAAATTGTTCTCGCCCAGCGTAGTGTGCTTGCGGACCACTGCATGCGAACGAAGCACCGTACCCCCGCCGATCACAACATCTGATTCAACAATGCAATACGGACCAATCTCTACCGAATCCGCCAATTGGGCGCCTGGGTCAACAAAAGCTGTTGGGTGTATCTTTGCCATCTTCGAACCACTCCTAGTTCCTTGTCAGGGCTGAACTAATGGGCTAAGTCTTCTTGAGTCCCTGTCTAACAGTTCTGCCGGCAGGTTACCATGCTACTCCGAGGATACCAGGTGCCAAAATGGAGCATAACACTTCCGGCAGCAGACCTGCATTATCGACATTTGCGCACGGCTGTAAACCCCCCGTCAATGTTGCTATACTGTTGGATCGGCCGGCGACCAGACCGGTCGAAGATGAGAGCATGATAAATATGACAAACGAGAACCAGCCCACAGCAACTCTGGGCGACCTCCTCAAAACATACACAGGTGATTGCGAATCTTACCTTAAGCGGTTGGTGATCGAACCCGGTATGCCTCCAGAGCTTGCAGAGGCAATGTGCTATTGCCTACTGGATGGCGGAAAGCGCCTTCGTCCTGCCCTTGTGCATATGAGCGCGGAGCTTATTTCGCCCAATGCGCGGGATTCCGAACTCACCCGCCAGGCTGGGGCCGCTATCGAGATGATCCACTGCTACAGCCTCGTGCATGACGATCTGCCCGCAATGGACGACGATTCGCTCCGCCGCGGCAGGCCCACGGTACACGTACAGTATAACGAACCGATGGCGATTCTGGTTGGCGACGCGCTGCTTACAAGGGCTTTGGGCATGCTGGCTGGCGCTGATGACGCTCGCGGGGGTCGCCTGGCGGCAGAACTTGCGTCGGCTGCGGGCCCGGCAGGCATGATCGCCGGGCAAGTTGCTGACATGGAACTATGCGCCGTCGGCGAGGGTATGCAAGGTGTATCTTACATTCACCTTCGCAAAACGGCGGCCCTTTTGCAATGTGCCACGCGATTAGGCGCCATCTGCGGCGGCGGGGATCAATCGCAGGTTGACTCGCTTGGCGATTATGGAAAACATCTGGGTTTGGCATTCCAAATCTTTGACGATCTGCTGGACGTAACAAGTAGTGCGGATGCCCTCGGAAAGACGCCCGGAAAAGACGCAGAAGCGGGCAAACGCACTGCGATCGCGGAAATAGGTCTTGAAAAAGCCCACTCACTAGGTAAAGAATTAAGCCAAGAGGCTCTGGCAGCATTGGACGCGTTCGGACCGGAAGCGGACAATCTCCGCCTGCTTGCCACATTGCTGACACAGCGAAAACACTAGCAAATGGTCTTCAGCGGCTGCCTGGAATTGCATAATGCATAAGATACTCCCCAATATCACCACCCCACATCAGCTCAGAAGGCTACGCGAGGAAGATCTCGTGATCCTTGCCGACGAGCTGCGAGAGCGGATCATCGAGGTCGTATCGAATCGCGGTGGACACCTTGCCAGTAATCTGGGCATGGCCGAACTCACCATCGCTTTGCACCACGTTTTCGACTTCTCCACCGATCGGCTTTTGTGGGACGTAGGGCACCAATGCTACGCCCACAAGCTCCTTACCGGACGCGCAGGCAAATTCGACAACCTTCGCCAGAAAGGCGGGTTGAGCGGTTTCCCCGCCCCCAGTGAAAGCCCCTATGATCTGTTCGCCACGGGGCACGCGGGTACTGCCATTTCAACAGCGACCGGGATGGCATGGGGCGATTTGCATGACAAGGCCGACACGAAAATCGTTTCTGTCGTTGGCGATGCCAGCATCGTAAATGGCATGTCGCTGGAAGGGATTAACTATCTTTCCGGCCTGAATCGCCAGTTCCTGATTATCCTCAACGATAATTCGATGGCGATAGACCGCACTCAAGGCGGGATGGCAAACGCTCTGGACCGAATCCGCCTGACGCAAACATATAAAGAGTTGAAGCACTCGACCGAAAATTTCCTTGAACATGTCCCGCTGGGACACGAAATCGCCGGGGCTCTGCGGAACCTCCGAACCGGCCTGAAGGCTACGATTCACGGCAGACAGGTTTTCGAATCTCTCGGGCTGGGGTATTTCGGCCCGGTGGATGGTCACGATATTCCCACACTCATCCGCGTGTTGCGGAGAATTGGCAAAGTGAACAGACCGGTTGTGCTGCACGTTCACACCGTCAAGGGATGCGGATGCGAATATGCAGTTGACGACCCCTGCCGCTTCCACAGCCCCTCGGCCTACACGATGCAAGATGGGAAAGCAGTCTTCCCCGTCAAGACACATCCTAGCTGGACAAATGCTTTTGCCGATGCACTGGTGGAAATGGCGGAAAAGGATGATCGCATAGTCGCTCTGACGGCGGCTATGCCCGACGGAACAGGGCTGGTGAAGTTCCGCGACAAGTTCCCTGATCGCTACGTGGACGTCGGCATAAGCGAGTCGCACGCGGTTGCAATGGCAGCAGGCCTGTCCAAGACCAACCACAAACCGGTCGTCGCGATATACTCCACCTTCATGCAGCGAGCCATGGACCAGATATTCCACGATCTGGCGTTGCAGAAGCTTGGGGCCCTGCTATGCATGGATCGCGCTGGACTGGTCGGATCCGACGGTGCTGTCCACCACGGAACCATGGATATCGCGATGCTGCGAACCATACCGGGCACAGTAATCATGGCCCCGGCAGACTCAAGCGAACTGAAAGCGGCAATGGAATTCGGTATCGATCTCGGCACGGTGGCGGCCATCCGCTACCCCAGAGACGAAGTGCCCAACGACCTGCAAGGCGATTGCCCACCGTTTGAACTGGGCAAAGCGCGAGTTGTTCGCGACACCCACAACACCGACGGGACATTCCTGTGCTACGGTGCCACGGTGGAAACTGCGATAGTCGCCGCCGCCAAACTGGAGAAGGACGACGGATACCGCATTGGCATAATCAACGCCCGTTTCGCCAAACCGCTGGACGTCACCCTCATCGCCGGTCTGATCCGTAGCGGCAAACCGCTTATCACCTGCGAAGATCACGCCGTCACCGGCGGATTCGGCTCTGCCGTGCTGGAAATGGCGGCCGAACGTCACCTGGACGCATCAAACGTAAGAATGCTGGGCCTGCCCGACCGCTTCATTGCCCAGGCAACACGCGAGCAGCAGATGGAAGAAGTCGGAATGGACGTTGCATCATTCGCCGCCACGATGAAGGACATGATCCTCCACCCCGCCGGCCACCCCACCCGCAACATACTTTAGCCAGTCACAACGGTGCCAAGACGATCAGTCTGCCCAGTTCGCTTTCAGACGGGAAAGTGTCTCACCGTTTGCTGCTTTCTCCAGCAAGACAATGCCATTGTCATGGAATATGTTGCGAAGGTCCCCGTCCGATATGCCAGCCAGCACGGCCGCATCGCGAATCGCCACGGCAATCTCGACAGCCATGAAAGTCGCACGGATACCGTCCGACTTCACGCGGTACGCACTGTCAGGATATCCGTCAAGCACAACATCCACCCAATGATCCATAACCCGCACCCGCCTGCCCCGCATGGCTGCAACCGGAAAATCACTCCCGTAAAGCAAACGTTGCGGACCAATCTCGCCCATGGCTATCTGGATAGTCCCCGCTTCCATGACCATCGACGTGTCCATATAGACATTCGGCAGATCGGTAATGCCGCCTATCGCCCGGCGCATCTCGGCAGGCAGGTAACATCGCCCACAATGCGCCAGAACTATCGACGCGTCTGGACACTCCTTCGCCAGCCATTGCACGCCGGACTGTATCTCAGGATCGGCAAGCCTTTCGCTACGAGGAACGTGCAACAGGATCACCATCTTGCGTTCGTTGGCTATTGTCATCTCAGTTTCGCCCAGCATGTCCTGGATGCGAACATCGCCGTAGTCATCGCCAAACCAATCCAGCAGCACCTTGAAGCCGAGAAAGTTACCCTCGTCAATCGTCTGGAGCATCTGCTCGCGCGGCGGACTGAAATTCTTGCCGGCCAGCATGAACGGGTACAAGCCCTTGCGCTTGCCCGCGTCTGCTATGAACGCGCAGTCCTTCTGCCAGTCGGCAGTCGGCGTGGGATGTCCGAAAACGACCGCACTATACTCATTGTCCGGGAAGCACCTGCGCCCATCTGTCAGGAGTTGGTCAGCAGGGTATTGCTCGTCGGTTACCATATACTTGGCGCCCGGAGCGTCTGCCTCCCAGGGGTTGAGCTTCCAATCGTCACATGACCAGGCATGAGCGTGAAAATCAAGGACAACCGGCGGCAGCATTGGTGCCACCTCTGCCTGGTAGAAAGGAAGATCGATCTCGGCGTAGTGTTTGTCATCTGTCATGGAAGAACCTGCTATTGGTTAATGCGCTAAAAGCGATCAACCATCGTATAGTCATACCCGCCGGCTTGGAACAACACCTTTACAAGATATGTTACAGGTTTCGCACCTGGGCCAACAAGATCAGTCCGAAGAACGCTTTATCTCGTTGAGAACCTTTACACCCTTGTCTGTCAACACGGATATCCACCTGGCAACGTCCTCGTCACTGGGGGAATCCGGCTGATGAGGAACGCCACCTTTCAAGCCAAAACGATCCAGCTTACCCATCCCCAGGCGATGATAGGGCATTATCTCCACACCCTCCAGATTCTCCATAGACAGTGCAAGATCTGCGATCCCTTCCAGATTATCGGCGCGGTCATTGCAACCGGGGATTATCGGAGCACGCATGCGAACTCTCGCACCCGCATCATGCAGCTTGCGAATATTGGCCAGGATCAACGCATTGTCAGCGCCCACGTTGGCCTTGTGATGTTCAGCGGATATATCCTTGATATCATATAGGAACAGATCCACCAGCGGCATTGTAGCGGCGAGCAGTTCGAACGAAACCGCGCCGCAGGTATCCAGGCAACAGTGCAGGCCTTCTGCCTTCGCGGCCTGCAGCAGCGCCATTGTGAACTCCGGCTGATACAACGGCTCGCCACCGGAAAGCGTCATACCGCCATCGGATGTCTCATAAAACGGTTTGTCCGCAAGCACATCTGCCAACACTTCGGCTACGGTAACACCACGCCCAACTATCTCCAGCGCCTTGGCGTAGCACTTCTCCACGCACTTGCCACAAATTTGGCACTTGTCACGATTGATCACATGCACACCATCAACCATCACATGGGCGCCAGCGGGGCATACTTCAAAGCAATACCCGCATCCGATGCACTTGTCGGGCAGAAATGACAGTAGCTTCTCCGGCGAGATACTTTCGGGATTGTGACACCACACACAACTCAGCGGGCAGCCCTTCAGGAAAACCGTGGTCCGGATTCCCGGGCCATCATGAATGGAAAAACGCTGTATATCGAAAATTCGCCCCGTCACATCGAGGACGCTTTGGTCTATCATCAGTCAACTCCAGCCTGGCATTGTGCCAAAGAGCTTGGCACGTTCTGTCTATATCTGCACACAGTAGCGATCTATAATCTCATCCTGAACGTCTTCCATCAAGGCCACAAACTGAGCAGACAAACCGGAAATTCGCACCACCAGATCACGATGAGCGTCAGGATTGGTTTTGGCGTCGGTTAGATCCGCCACGGATACGGCGTTCGGTTGGAGCGTTGCGCCACCCATCTGTGCGAAGCTCCTGATTACGGCAGCAAGCGTGCTGGGCGAAATTCCGGCTGTTACGGGCAACTGCAAATCAAGCACCGCATTGCCGGGATAATCCGTCCAGTCAATCCGCGATTGGCTACGCAGCACGTCGGTGAGGGCTCCCCCAGCGGCCTGCCTGCCCGGAGCGCAGCCCTGGCTTAGCATCTCGAAGTCGGCCCGCCCGTCGGGAGTAGCACGCACGCGATGCGCCATCCGAACAAACGCATAATAAACAAACAGGCTCGCCTGGAAACGTCCGCCGCGTTCATTCTCTATCGTGCCCGCAAACTCGCCCAGTTCCGCAGCAATGCGTGCGGCCAGCGAATCGACATCGTCATGCCCCTGGCCGAACTTGTGCAGACCAATCATCCGCTGCCTGAGCGATTCATGCCCGCTCCAATTGGCGGCGAGGGCTGTTTTCAGTTCATCAAGGGATAACCACTTCTCATCGAAGACAGCCTGCTTCACCGCAAACAGGCTGTCTGTCAGCGTCGCAAAACCGACAAGTGCGACACCGGCTGGGTTGTACTTTGCGCCGCCAGCGGAGTAGTCCGTAGCGGAGGCAATGCAGCCTTCCAGACTTGTCGAAAAGAACGGGCACGGATTGATATTTCGCCAGTTAACGCCAAGTGTACGGCGGCAGTCGGCCCCTGCGGCGATGGCAAGCTTCAGTGCGGCGATCACCTGCGAATAGAACTCTTTGAAGGTGTCCGCGCGATTGATGACGCGCGGCATAGCGGCATCGGTCTGCTCGTCGTAGACTTCTTCGGGCACCTGCGGAGCCGGCTGAAGACACATATCCAAAACGCGCGGCATGTTGAAGTAGTAATACGCACCCGCACTGTGCTCCACACCTTCGACAACAGTCTCCTGGCATCCGCCATTGGCATAGAGCCTTGCCTCGGCCCGCGTCTTGCCGGCCTTGACGCATGCGGGGATCAGTACATCATCGTTCAGCAGCGCGAACACATTGTGCCCGGCCAGTATGTGCTCGCTAAGTAGCTCCAGATATTCCTGCGACGAGCCCGCACTGTAGCGACAATTCAGCTTCGGGTTCAGCAATTTCTGCTCGGCGTGAACTTCCACAAACAGTCTCGTAAGCTCGTTGAACACAGCATTCCCGTCAGCGTCACATCCGCCGAGTTCAATGCACGTGCTCGTTTCCGGCCAGTGGTTATCCCATGTATGGAACCTGATATCGGTGGGCATCATCCAGCGGGCGAGCAGATCGCGGGCGTCCAATTCGGTTAACCTGCCGGCCTGGATGTCGGCGCGATACAGGTCTATCAGCAGGCGATCCATGTGCCCAACCACCGACACGCCGATGCCCTCCAGCGTTCCTGTCACCTCGCGAAGGAACCAGATGGACGCCAGGCCTTCATAGAAGGTTCGCGGCGGATTGGCGGGCACGTGGGCCGCGGCGCTGGCGATCATGCGGAGGAATTTGGCGGATTGCTCATCCGCGTCTCCGGCTTCGGCGAGCATCTGCTCTGCCTTTTCGGCAAAGCGCTCGGCCACGTGGATCATTGCACAGTTGCTGCGAATAGCAGCAGTCAGGAAATCCCGCTGATCTTCCGTGAGCGTATCATCCGCAAGTCGCCCGTCCAGTTCGGCGATGATTCCGCTTACGCCGACTTTCAGCAGCTTCGTGTATCCCAGACAATGGTGATCGTAATCGAACCCGCTTTCGGCTTCCCAGTTCGCCAGGCCGATCGGACTTGGGTGGAACCCCATGTGCCTGACCTGCCTGAAACCCCGCAAATCGCGCTGGGCGCCCAATCGTTTGTTCCACAGCCAGTAATTCGGGCTGAACGGCGTTGCGATACCCCAGTTCTCCGACACCTGCAGGCCCATCTCATAGAAAAACGGACTATGCGGGAATATCTTCGGCTCGAAACGCTCGGCGATTTCTTCCTGCAAGGCGGCTTTGAGCAGACACGCGCCCTCGGCCGGATGTGCCGCCAGATAGCTGTCCATCTCGGACCAGATTGCCTCGCGGATGGGCGCAATGGGGTCGTGCTCACCAGCCACAATACCGGTGCGGCGAGGCTCGTAGAAGTCGATCATTTCATCGCGTAACAGTTGCACTGTGTAATCCTCTGAACTACAGGTCCGTGTAATGCGTTCGCAGCATTACCTCTGCCTGCATTTCCGGTGAAAGTCTTGTGAAGTAGTCGCAGTAACCGCCAATCCGCACCACGAGATCGCGATACTGATCGGGGTTTGCCTGGGCCTGCTTGAGCGTATCAACATCAACAACGTTTACCTGCGTCTCAAAACCACCGCGCCGCAGGTATGTAAGCACGAGATCGCGAAGCCTGCCAGTAGCCCCCGCATCCTTGAACAGCGAAGAACTGAACTTCATATTAAACGCCACTCCGCCGATCATCGACGAGTGATCCCACGATGTTGTCGAGAGAATCGCGGCGGTTGGGCCCTGGGTCTCGCGACCCTGCGCAGGACCCGCGCCATCTGCGAACGGGAGGCCGGCCTTCCTGCCATCGGGGGTGGCTCCGGTATCCCTGCCGAGAATTTCGTGCATGATCCAGCAAAACGCGCCGGGCACATATGGACTATCGTCGGGATACAGCTTCGCCTTGCCACACTCGGCACTAAAGAACTGCACAGTGTCCGCAACAAACGCATCTACCTCATCGCAACCAACACCATACTTGGGGTACGTATTCAAGAAACGCTGACGAACTTCTTCAGCATTTTCGAAGTTGCTCGTGAGAACTTCGTGCAACTGAGCAAAGGTCATCGCTTTTTGCCTGAATACTTCTTCACGAATCACGTGCAGCGAGTCGGCAAGATTCCCAAGCCCAACAAACGAACACTCCACCCAATTGTAGACTGCCCCGCCATCATCAATATCCTTGCCACGAGCGATACAATCCCGCGTGAATACACTCTGCAGCGGCTTGCGGCCTCGCTGCTGGCGGGCCTTGCGGTTTTCGTTGATACCCACCGTGGCGGCCGAGATTGCATCGGCGAGTCGCTTCTGATAGGCCGCCACGAATTCGGCAAAATCTCCCGGCTGATTGCCCGTCTCCGCACGTTCGGCAATCTCGTCAAGAAGATAAGCGCACAGGGGATAATATGGCGATGCAACCCAAACGTTACTCGCGCCGCAGGGTGTAATCTCAACGCAAGTAGAGTTGATATAGTTGCACGCTTCGGCAGCAGGCACGCCCAGGGACTTCATGCCCTTCTGGATTACCGCATCACCGAACATCGCAGGGGTACTATATCCCTCAGCGATGAGCTCTATAGCCAGATCGCTAAGCGCATCGGGAGTGCCCTCGTGCCAGCAAATACCCACGGTTGGATAAATCAGTCCGGTGCGGCGAATAGCCTCCAATGCGAGGTAAGAAAGATCATTGGTGACATCATTACCGTCCGCGTCGCGACCGCCTACCATAGCTGCAATCGCAACACCATCGACTACGAATTCGTTGATGAGCAGATAAAGGCATTCCAGCATTACCAGAGCATCATCGCGGGAGAGAGCTCCAGCTTCCATGTCCGCTGCGTAGAGAGGATACAGGATACGATCGATGTGACCCGGACCCACAAGATACACCTCGCAGCCGTACATCACCGCCTGATTGACCAACCATACAAGCTGCACGCCATCGCGGAAGCTCTTTGGCGGCAGATGGGCAATTCGCTCACATGACTCAGCCATTGCGACCAGCTCTTCCGCCCGCCACTTGAGCGCACCGGGAATTGCCTCACGCGCAGCAGCGGCAGCATTTGCGATAAACGCCGAAAGCCCATCCAATGCATAGACAAACGCCTGATAAGTATCAGCCAGCTCGCCTGCAGAACCTTGCTTCAACTGCTCGAGACGCAAACGAATGCCATCTATGCCAACTTCGAACAGTTCACTCAAGTCCAGCTCACAGTGCCCCGTCTGGCCGGGCACGGCGAACTCCGCCATGCACTGCTCTGCCTCGCTGCGTTCAGTGGGCGACATCGTCTGGCTCAGGTCAAGGCGACCGGCCAGCAATTCCAGATCGTCAACCAGGAACCGGCACCCGGAAAGCACGTTGCGAGTTCGCAGGCCATGACGAATAGTCAACGATGGTTCACCTTCTACCGCCTTGAGCGCGCCGTACCACGCCAACCGCATCGGAGCCATGTCCTGGTTCTTTCGGTCGAAACACCGGCTCCGCAGGGCGGCTATGCGTTCGGCATCTGATACTGCATTTGAGACTTTGGTCATCACTCGTCCTTACATATCAATTCGCATGTCATATATAAAATCCCCTACATAATAGCACGCGATACTCCAAATCAAACCGTAGCTATCGAAAAAACCAATTATTCTGTTAATGATAGCCCTGAAACTCGCCAAAAGACCGCAAATCTTGAAAACTTTCCCCACAAAACATATAAGGAAGGGACACTGCTGTTTGGGTTTCTCTTTCTGCAACAAACGTAAGTAAGGACCAATGATGAAAAACGACGAAGGCTTTCTGGATTTGCAGCTTAACGGATATGCGGGTATCGACTGGAATAAGGAAGCACTTAGCGCCGAGGAATTGCACAAAGCTTGCCAACTTCTTAAAGATGAAGGTGTTAGCGGATTTCTCGCCACTATAATCACCGAAAAACTGGACCTGATGGTCGGCCGCCTGGCCCGCATGGTGGAACTGCGAGAGCAGGATGAACTGATCAAGGAGATGATACCCGGTTTCCATATCGAAGGCCCTTTCATCAACGCCACCAAGGGCTACCGCGGCGCTCACCCCGAAGACTCGATCATTCCCGCCGATGTCGAAACAACCAAACTCCTGCTCGATGCCGCTGCCGGGCTGACAAAGATCCTTACCCTTGCCCCCGAGAACGATGAGGGAATGAAGACCACAAAGTTCCTCGCAGACAGCGGAATAACCGTGTCGGCCGGGCACTGCAACCCAAGCATGGACGACCTCACCGCAGCGGTCGATAGCGGCCTGTCAATGTTCACGCATCTGGGCAACGGTACGCCCGTGGAAATGCCACGTCACGACAATATCCTCCAACGCGTGTTGAGCCTTTCAGACAAGATCTGGTGCTGCTTCATCGCCGACGGCGCACACTTGCCATGGCACACTCTGCGAAACTGCCTGAAGTGTGCAGGACTCGACCGCTCCGTTATCGTCACCGATGCCATGTCGGCCGCCGGCTTGGGCAAGGGACGTTTCACCGTAGGCCGGTGGGAACTGAACATCGGCGACGACATGGTAGCTCGTTCGCCAGATGGCTCGCACCTGGTTGGCGCGGTGATAACGATGAAACAGTCCGTGAATAACCTCATCGAACACGCCGGCCTGACCGAAGACCAAGCCCGCCAACTAACCGTAACCAACCCCCGAAAAGCAGTCGGGCTTTAGTAGCCAATCCCCTGCTGATATCGAATCATTGCCAATAACAGCCATTGATTGTCCCTCGCACGAACCGGGGCAACCAGTGGCTGTGGCGATTCACGATTACACCACATCTCACCAAACCTATCCCTTCACAGGATTCATGCGTATCAGCTTGCCTACGCTCAGCCCCTGCACCAGCACGGAAAACGCTACTACCACGTAGGTCATAGTGACGATCAGTTCGCGGTATTCGCCTTCCGGCAGGGACAATGCCAGCGCGACCGATATCCCGCCACGCAGGCCGCCCCATGTGAGAATCGTTACCGTTCTGCCGAGCCGCTTCGCGCCGCGATCCGTCAAAACAGTCATTGCTCCCACAGTCACGAATCTCGCAAACAGCACAATCGGCACAGCCAGCGCGCCGGCCAGCAGATACCTGCCTTGCAGCGTAAGCACCAGCACCTCTATCCCAATCAGCACAAACAATACCGCGTTGAGCACCTCGTCTATCAACTCCCAGAACATGTCCAGGTGCTCCCGTGTGCGATCGCTCATCGCAAGCCGCCTGCCCGTGTTGCCTATCATCAGCCCCGCAACCACCATCGCCAGCGGGCCGGAAACGTGGTACCCGAAAATCGATATTTCGCCGGCAAGCGAGTATCCGCCCATGACAAGTGCCAGTGTGATGAGTATCTCCACCTGATAGTTGTCGATGGACTTCAGCAACCGGTAGGCTCCGTAACCGATGATGAACCCGTACACAATGCCGCCGACCACCTCCACCGCGAACATAGCCGCAATCTCACCCGGCCCGGTCGCGTGCGAACCGGCCGCTATCGACAGCAGCGAAAGGAACACCACCACGCCAATACCATCGTTGAAGAGCGATTCGCCGGATATCTTGGTCTCCAGACTCTTGGAAGCACCGGCCTTTTTCATGATGCCCAGCACAGCTATCGGGTCGGTTGGCGATATCAGCGCCCCGAACAGGAAACAGTAGATCCAGGGCATCTGCATGCCCAACGCCGCACACAGGCACCACACAATCGCACCCACCAGAAACGTCGACGCAACAACCGCTATCGTGGCGAACGAGCCTATCTGCCATTTGTGCTCCAGCAGATCGCCCAGGTTCACGTGCAGCGCGCCGGCGAACAGCAGCAAACCCAGCATTCCCTGCATAAGAGCGGCGGGGAAGTCTATCGAACCGGCAAACGAGTGGGCCCAGTCAACAACCGCCCCACCCGCGTCGCCCGGCAGCCAACCGGCCGCCAGCAACCCCAGCGACGCTACCATCGCCATCGCCATGAGCGCAATCGATCCCGGCAGCTTCAGCCAGCGGTGGTTCACATAGCTACCCGCAGCCGCCAGTGATATCAGGATTCCAGCAGTCTTCAATACAGCCACTTCATTCTCCTCTTGCCCTCGTGTACGAGAATCCTTTCCTACCAGAAAGAATTCTCGTACACAGAGCAGGTGAGTCCCGATGTGCACCTGCCTGCCGGC
>CBDUQP010000100.1:0-13787 GCA_965369385.1 uncultured Phycisphaerales bacterium | reverse complement strand
ACGGCCTGTCGCCAATGGCAGTCAAACACAAGCGGCTCGATGGCGAACAGTGATGGTAGAGGTGTGATATGAGTCGCAAGAAGTATTGGACTATCTGTGACTGGCGAAAGCTATATGAGCCCGATGATTCCAAACGCCGTGGCCACCGCAGTCCGTTGCCGTACACCAAATTGTATGTGATGGGCGACAACAAGTCGATGGACTCCCAGGGAGTAAGAGCGGAACGCGATGCTATTCTCGACAGTGGAGGCTTTAAGCTTTGGACGATATGGCATCTTCTGAAGATTGCAGCGGCTTCCAAGAGTTTCTTTCGAGGGATATTCATGGATCGTCGGCATCGTCCGGCATCCATCAGGGAAATCTGCCGACAGATAGGCTCGACACATGTCACGGAGGAGGATGTCAAGAAGGTACTGAGTGATCTGCAATCACTGAGGCTGATGGAGCAGGTGGATATCTCGGAAGTGTATGACACGTGGGTGGAGAATGCCAACGACAAGACCAATGCCAAGTGGGTCGTGTGCTGGTTGAGTGATGACTACGAGCAGATCAAGGGCAAAACCCGTGAAGCGGCTATACTTGCGCACAAGAAAGAAATGCGCCAAGCCACTTGCAGCGCCATTCCACCCGATGCGGGCACGTGCACGCATCCGTCCGCACCTGTTACTGGAACTAGAACTAGAACTAGAACTGGAACTTCAACGGAGAACGGGTCAACGGGTAACAGGAACAAAAACAAGAACGAGAACCGTAACGGAAACCCGGCCTCTGCTGCCGCGTCGGCCAACCTGCCGGACGCTTCTGCGTCCGGCAGTGGAACGGACAACGCTAACGGCCACTCGACCGGCAACCCGGACGAAGACCCGAACGGCCCAGGGAACGACGACCCGGCCGCCGCTGGCGCGTCGGCAGACCCGGCCGGCGGTGAACCGCCCGGCATGGAAACGGCGAACTTGGACGGCGACCCGAACGGCCACGGCGACGGCGAACAGGAACCCGCTACAGAACCCGCAACGGCGACCCGAACGACGGACGCGGACGATAACACAGACGCTGCAGGCAGCCTGGAAACGCCTGCCAGCAGTGCGACAGACCCGGCCGATGCTGACGCACCGGCGACCCGGCCCCAAGACCCGGCAGCTCCGGAAGGGAGGGGAGAGGATCCTCTTCCTCCGGGCTGTGGGGTTGCTGGAGATGACGACGGGGCAGACCCGCCGCCCGGCGATCCGGCGGAGGCGGATCCTGGTGACGGTGACGGCCAGGGCCAACATGCCCGGGGCGATCCGTCGCGGTTTGCTCAGCAACCGGCGATCGTGAATGACCCGGTAGCTGTCGGTTGCCTGGTGTATTCGCTGATCGGGCACAACAGTGGCAAGGCGAGGAATGGCCGCGATCGACACAGCGAGGAGATGGCGTTCGCGAACCGCTGGGAAGATGCCTTGGCGGCGATGAACACTGCTCAACTGAGCGATGAGGAGGTGGCGGTGTTTGCAGCGAACCGATTGCGAGCTGCCCAGGCACTTGCTCGGCAGCGGAGCTTCGGCGACCAGGTTGCGGAGAAGGGAAACTGGGCAGACTACCAGGTGGATCCCGAGCAGCCGAACGCCAAGGAGCGAGTGAACCAGACCGCCAGGGCACGAATCTGGATGGCGGAAACCAAGCGAATGACGGCTGTGCATATCGACAAGTGCAAGGAAAGCTGGGAAGAGGCGGCTCGTGGATCGCCGAAGGCCGTTGAATGACGGATTCGCGGTTGAGATGAGTGCGACTACATGGACAGCGGTTGCCAAAAATGGGAAAATGGCCCCAATCGTGCATTTTAGTGCTGAAAATAGCGAGTCTAGAGCTGAAAAGAGGCGATTGAGGCACGTTTGGCGCAGGTGCTTGCTTGTTTTTGGTATTTCATATTTCACAAAACACCATAAGTATCTCCAGCGAAACTGGTTACAAGAAACACACTATGGCTGGGTTTGCGTCAAAATTGCTAAGAATTGCAAAGGTTGCGGCGCTTGTTTTGGAGAGGCGAGCAGGTGGAAAAGTGACTTGCGGATTGCCGAAAGGAGCTGGATGAGTGATTTGTGGCGAAGGTGATTGTGGTGACATGCCCGGTGATAGCGGAAGACCAGAAGACAACTGAAATCGTGCGTTGTAGTGCTGAAAATAGCGAGTCTAGAGTCAAAAAGCGGTGATTGAGGCACGTTTGGTGCAGGTGCTTACTGTTTTGGCTGATTCTGGATTCTGTAAAATAATGGAAGTGTTTATATAGAAGCATGTTAGGTGGAACCGGCCATGGCTTGGTTTGCGTCAAAAATGTTAAGAATTGTCAAGGTTGCGGCGCTTGTTTTGGAGCGGCGAGCAGGTGGGAAAGTAGCTTGTGGATTCCCGCAAGGAGTCGAACGGGCGATTCGTGACAAGGATAAGTGAGGCGAGATGGCTGGTGGTTGCGAAAAGCCGGAAGATGGCGAAATCGTGCGTTTTGGCGCAGAAATCGCGAGTTTGGAGCCAAAAAGCGGTGATTGAGGCACGTTTGGCGCAGGTGCCTGCTGTTTTGGCCTATTCTGGATTCTGTGAAATAATGGAAGTGTTGACAGAGTAGTATGTTACATGAACAGGGTTGGGCGAGGTTTGCGTCAAAAATGCTAACAATTGCTAACATCGTGGCGCTTGTTTTGGAGAATCTTGGTAGGCCGAAGACGGTCTCTTTGGGCGAATCTCGAGGGTGTTCCTGGAGACAATCTCAGATCCTCCAGATATGGTTTGGAAATCTCTTCGGTGATGAGGCTCCTCGGTCGGGCCGGCGGATGGGCTTGGCGAGGAAAACTCATGGGCACGCTTGACAACGCCTGACAATACTCGTAACGATTAGGGTGCTCCATAATCCCGGCCGCGCGGTGGTCCAGTCGCGCGGCTTGGAGGAAGATCGATTCTGGCAGTCTCCTGTCCTGAATGCCTGTCATGGATGCATGTTTGTGATTTGAAAGGAATGATAGTGGCAACCATATACCGGAAGATGCACACCAAGCTGTTGCCAGATGGAGCGGAGCTGTTCACTCGCAAGGGCCAGCAGTATGCTCGCTGGGTCGATGGACGGGGAAAGAATCAGATGGCTGAGTTGTCGCCTGATGGTCAGAAGATAATTATTGAATCGCGGATCTGGCATGCTCGCTACCGTGATGCTGATGGCTTGGAGCGACGGGTATCGACCGGTTGTCGCGACGAGCAGGCCGCGCGCCGAATGTTGAGCGATAAGCTTGCTGACGCGGAGAAGGTCCGATCCGGCATTCTCACGCATGACGAGGCACACACCGCCGGGCATGTTGATCGTCCCCTGGCGGGGCATTTTGACGACTATCTGGAGTTCCTGAAGGCCAAGACTGTTCGAGGCCGGAAGGTTTCGGCGGGGCATCGCTACAACGTGGAGAAACAACTCACGCGATTGTCGAAGGTTTGCAGGTTTCTCCGGATTGGCGACATTAACGCCCAAAGTGTTATTCGGTGGATGAACGAGATGGCGGATGCGGGAGAGATGGCACCTCGAACGGTGAATACGCACCGGGCCGCCTTGGTTGCGTTCTGTAACTGGGCAGTGAAGGATCGTCGCCTGACGAGCAATCCACTTTCTGGTCTGTCGAAGGCGGATGAGAGCGATGTTCGCAGGGAACGCCGAGCGTTGTTGGCGGACGAAGTTGCGGCCCTGCTGGAGGCTGCTCGCACGCGCCCGCTTAGGGATGCGTCGATGGTCCGCCGTGGCAAGCGAAAAGGGCAGATGGTTGCCAAGATTAGTGATAATGTGAGAGATCGGCTGGAGCGACTTGGCCGCGAGCGTGCATTGATATACAAGACTCTGATTTACACGGGGCTTCGGAAAGGGGAGTTGGCGAGTGTGACTGTGTCAGATGTGCATCTGGATGAACAGCATCCATACATTGAGCTTGCAGCGAAGAATGCGAAGAACGGCAAAGGGGCCAGGATTCCGCTTCGCGCTGATCTGGGGGAGGAACTGTGCGGGCATTTGGCTGAGAAGCTTGCCGAACTCAGACGCCGGACGTTGGCAGATGGGCGAAGGGAACTTCCACAGGAGTTGTCCGGCGACACGAAGCTCTTCAATCTGCCGAGCGATTCCATTCGCGTATTCGACCGTGATCTCGTGGCTGCGGGTTTGGCACGGGAAGTGAAGGACTCCCAAACGGGGAAGATGCGTATCGACAAGACTGACGCGCAGGGGCGGACGATGGACATACACTGTCTGAGGCATACGTTCGCAACGATGCTCTCGAAGGCTGGCGTTGCCCCTCGTATTGCTCAGGAGCTTCTCCGCCATAGCGACATTCGCCTGACGATGAACACCTACACGCACCTGCAGCTTGTTGACACGGCCAGTGCTGTGGAGAGTCTGCCAGGTGTGGAGAACGGTGATTCTGAGCCTCAAGAGCGTCAGCGGACAGGAACTTACGACAGAGTTTGGGGTGCCGAAAATGGTGCCGTGTTTGGTGCCGAACGGCAGGCAAACCGAGGAAATGCCCGTCAACCACTGGCAAGTTGGCATGGACGCAAGGGCAAGGCAGAATCGCCGCAAACCCCTGTAAACACAGCAAAAAAGCAGCCCCCGTCATCATCTGACAGGGGCTGTCGTAAAGCGGGCGAAGGGAGTCGAACCCTCAACAACCAGCTTGGAAGGCTGGAGCTCTAGCCATTGAGCTACGCCCGCAGGCACAGATGGGTCTGTATGACCACATCCGAATGCTGTATCACAACGAAAAGGCCGAGGGGAAACCCTTCATGGATGGGATCAGATTACATATCTGACCTCAACCGCCTCGATGCGGGCACGACATGTGCCCAAAATCGGCGTTGCTTGGCACAAGCGAACTACTAAAACAGCAACAGATTACGGCATAACTTCTCAAATGGTAGCGGCTGGATTTGAACCAGCGTAGGCATATGCCGTCAGATTTACAGTCTGATCCCTTTGGCCGCTCGGGCACACTACCAATCAGGCGAGATAACATACTTCAGATTCCAATCCAAGTCAAGGCCCACAAAAGAGATTCATGGGCAATTTAGAGCTTCAATGTCGGTGGTATACCAGAGTCAGGTGCATCGCCGGAAATTTCGATCTCCTTAGAGTGCAGCGGTTTGTGAGACAGGGGTGTTGAGGAAATGTGGCTGATTGGCGAGCGTGGATGCCTTGTGGAAGAGCAAAGATGTTGCACCGCATAGCGAGCGGTATTGTATAATGCACGCTCGGAGCGTTTTGGAGGCGGTAGGAGGCTCGTTTGCGATGAAGAAAGATGGAGAATCGTTGAGGCTGGAGGAATCTCTGGTCGAATCCGCCCAGGTGCTGGGGAAGAAGCACAATCTTGACCCGGTGACGGTTCTACGCCATCTGGTGGACCTTGCGTTCATTCGGCGCGGCTTGGAGAATGCTGCTCGCGAACGTGTCAGCCTGAATTAGGGCCTGAATAAGGCCAAAGCGCGGCTAGGAGTGTTTGCAAGTGCATGTCCTGCTACAGCGCATCGCAATAGACTACGCGGCCGGCGTTTTCCTCAAATCACCATCCAGTAAGATCGCGCATATCCTCTCAGATTTCCGCTGGGGGAGAGTCGCCAGGCAGTAGTCTTGGCGAGGCCTTTGCTATGGGAAGCATCCCGAGTTCATCCGATATAGCCTTGGAGAGTCGCGGAAGATTGTAGGCCGCTGACGATACGGGTTGTTGATGGGTGGCGGTAAATCACGCCATGCGGCAGCGGTCAAGTTGTCTCTATGATCACATTGACCGGCCCGTCTGCCGCAGAGCGGATTTCCATCATTGCGCGGAATACTCCGGTTTCGACATCGCAGCCCAGCTTGCGAAGTTCGCTTACGAAGCTTTCGTAGAGAATGTTGGCATCTTCAGGGCGGGCGGCATTCACGAATGATGGGCGACGTCCCTTACGAGTGTCGCCCATCACCGTGAAATTAGAAATGGCCAGGACGCCCCCCCGAGTATCCCGGACACTTAAGTTCAGCTTGTCTTGCTCATCGGTGAAGATTCGCAAGTGTGCAACCTTTTCGGCAAGTTTATGTGCATCGGTTTCGGTGTCGTCGGTAGCGACTCCTACGTAGACAAGCAGACCAGCTTCAATTCTGCCGACTACTGCGTTTTCAATTTCGACTTCGGCCCAGGCAACGCGTTGGACTATCGCTTTCACTTCTGCCTCTTCTCATCCCGGTGCATCGAGAGCATTTTGGCAGCAGTGTCGGCGATTCGTTCTTTCAGCGGATCGGGGCTTAGCACCTGTACCTGGTCACCATATCCCATTATCCACCATGAAATCTCACCAATACCATCAACCGTGGCGCGAAAATCGAGCGAGCCGTCTTCGTTGAAAGTGTGTTGCTGTGTCTTGTGCCATTGCACCTCAGCAATGTTTCGAGCAACTCTCGGAAGGAAACGGAGGTGGACGTCATATTGTCGTCCTTCGGGAATCATTTGCCAGGCCAGGCCAAAATGGTTGTCGATGTCAACATCACTATGGTTGTGGGAAACCGTTGATGTGACGTGAAGCGATTCTATCCTGACGAGCTTGAATGTCCTGATCTCCCGATGCATGTGTGACCAGGCGATCACATACCATGCTCGTGAAAGGAACACGAGTTTCAGAGGATCGATCGCGGTTTCGATGACAGCGTCTTCGTAAACGCTACCGTACTTGATCTCGCACGTTTTGTGTTTTGTGCATGCATGGCTGATCTGTTCAAACATGTCATCCAAGCCTTCATGGTCGGCCATTGGCCCCAGAGACATGTGCATGTTTTCGAGAACATCGCCCAGATGCTGAGATATTGTTGCAGGCAGGGCGTTTTCGATTTTGACAGCAGCCATTGTGCTCTTATTCAAGAGCGGTATATCCGGCGAAGCTTTTCCCGATCCGACCAGCACCAAAACAGCCAGGGCTTCGGCGATAGTGAGATTGACGGGGGGAAGGAAGAAGTGTCTGTTTATGCTGTAGCCGCCAGTTTCTTTGTTGAAGTAGTAGGGAACGTGTGCCATCTCCAGCATGTTGAGATCGCGAAAGACCGTTCGCTTGCTGACCCCCAGCTGCTCGGCCAGCTTCCCAGCGGTATATGCGGTTCTTCCCTGAAGCATAGTAATCAATTGCAATAGTCTGTGCACTCTGCTTATGTTCATCTTTTCTCCGCTATTGATAACATGGGGGGGTGACAGCAGTGTGTCACTCCAAGAAAAATAAATCGGCCATTCTCCGCTTTGCAGGTGATCTATCTGACCTGATTCGTTGTGGGGTACTTCCTATCCATCTGCAATAGAGTGGCTGGGCGAAGGCAAGAACGTACGTGCGCTTCGCCTTCGCCACAAATAGTATACTTCGCGGTCAGTCGGCGCGCAGTCACATACTAACATACTGGCCGCTGATGGCTGAAACGTGGTATGCGATTTGGTCCGAAATTCCGCAGGCGGCCTGAAACACGCAACAAACTTCCAAAAGCGTTGCGTTTGTTGCGTGTTTTGAACAACGCTCGCGATTTTGAGTTTCGTTGCAATCTCACTCAAAATAGATACTTACGTTCACGAAACCTGCAATAACGTGGAAAAATGGCTTGTGCAACACCTCTTTTTCGTTTTTCTTCAAGAAAGGGCCGACGTTTTTGTCGAATCATCATCATCAACTTCTCTCGCGGCCTGCCCGAAGCGATACAGATGGGTGAAGAGTTACGTTGTGGGGATGTCGAATCGGACCTGGGCAAGAGGTACATTCCTGTCGTTGGAACATACAGAACACCCATTCAAGCACGCAACGAGACCCCATGACTTGCTCTGTCGGCGCGAAGGCCTCCGTAGAAGTCGAGCTAACTTGAGGAGCCGACCAGCCAATAGTCGAATAATGGGACGTGAGGCTATTTTGAAGCGTTGTTGCTCGGTGGCAGCAGTATCTTCACACCAGGCATATCGAGTATCGTCCCCGTACTGCGTCGCAGTTCGACAAACGCTCGATTATAAAGCTCCAGTGCCGAAACTTCTTTGCTGGCTGCCTCAGCTAGTCTTTGCTGTGCGGCCAGTTTCAGGTTGAGGAACTCGGGCGTGAGTTCGGCGCGGATTTCCTCGGTATCTTCCAGTGCCGCAAGTTCCTCAGTAGTGGCGGCCACCGTGGCACGCTGCAACTGCAATCGTCGATAGAGGAAGTCAATGGCCCTGGCTGCACCGCGAACGTTCTTGGATACACCGTCAGCAGTCTGCTGCAGCGTGAGGATGCTCTGCTTGCGTCCCATATGACTTGCACGAAGTGAGGCTTGTGCGGCCCGGTTTCCCAGCGGATACTCGAGTTCGAGTCCTATGCTGAAGGTGGCGAAGTCGGCATTGCCGAGTGTCTTGTATGCGGAGCTTCTACTTCGACTGGCTGCCTGCCACGCGACGCTTGATCGAACGTTCAGTGTGGGTAGCATTTGGTTCTCGGCCACGCTGATGCTGATATCGGCAGCCTTGATTGCGAGTCGAGCCCGCGCCAGTTGCGGATTGTGCCTGACGGCGGTCTGGAGTTGGTCCTTGACGTTAATCTCAAGCTTCTTGTCTTCCATCTTGGTGGTGAGTATGACTTCGTCACAGTCGTCGAAGATAGTGGGGTAGCCGATGAGGAATGCCAGAGCATCCTGCGCATTGCCAATGTCTGTGATAGCAGTCAGCAGAAACGCCCGTCTTGTGGTGACTGCGCTTTCTGTCTGTTTTGTTTGCACCTTGGTTGCGTCAAGCCCGGCCTTGTGGCGTTCCATCACGCGGTTATAGGTCTCAACAGTCTTGTCAAGCAGGTGTGTGGTGATCTCTCTGTTGCGATGCGTCCGGATGAGGGCCCAGTAGGCAGCGTGCGTGTTGGCAATGATGGCTTCAGTCGTGGCGCGGAGAGTTTCCTGGCTGTCCTTTTCCTGCAGCGAGGCGAGTCGCAGTTCGGCTGTGTTTATGCTCCATCCGCCTCTGAGCAGTGGTTGAACCAATTCAATGCCGATTGTGGGTTCGTACACGGTGATCGATCCGGTGCTGGCAGCCTTGCTCCAGACGCGAGAGGAGCCCCACGTGACGGCGACCTGTGCGCCGGTGGTTGTGCGTTTTCTGAAGCCAACCTGGTATTGACTGCTTTTGCTTCTGCCGGCGAGTGTTGGAATTACGACCTGTTTATCCTGGTTTGTGTAAGATCCTGCGGCGGAAGCGATGACATCAAACGCGGCCGCCGCTTTCACAACGTCCTCACGAGACAGTCCCGCATTGAAGGCACTTAGCCGAATGTCGGTGTTATTGGCGAGCGCATAGATGAGGGCATTTTTGAGCGAGAGGTAAATGACCTTCTTCTCTTTTCCGTCCTTGCCCTTGATCATCTTGGGTTCCAGCTTTGGAAGGTCTAAGCGACCGGCTGGCCTGAGGAGATTTTCCTGTCCATCAGCGGCCGGGTATTGGGTTACCGGCTGGGCTTCCATGGACTTCTGATACGCGGAGATAACGCTGATATCGACAGGAGGTGGCATGACGCACCCCGTGAGCAGAAGAACCACGACTGCCTGTCCCAAAAACGCCGAAAGAAAGCGGTTCATTGAAGGCCTCATTACATTCGTTAAATACCATACGATTAGAATTGCTAGAACCTTACCACACCAAGGCTTGGCATGCAATGCCGGAAAGCCGCATTGAATGCATTAGAGATGCCATGATCAGGGGCGGAATGAGCATTCACATAACTATCTGTGTGATATGCGGTTATTTTGGGCGTAATAAGTGTGGACGGGTGGTTTTGAGATATGTATGTCTCTGGCGTGGATATTGCTGCCGTCCTTGGGCATATTGCGTGTTTCAGGTTGGGTGACGGGTATTGTTGGGGCAGGCAGTCCGCTCGAAAAGCTATTGCCCCTGTGTAGGAGGTTTCGTTCCTTGTTGTTGGGTCTGTTGGGTCATGCTCGCGTGCAGTCGCGACGTAGCCCATTTTTCAACGGATATGGTTCTGGAGGCTTTCGCCTATACTTTGGGCATACTCATGGAAGCATTTGGCCAGTAAGTCTATCTCTATTTCAAGCGAGGCGATATATTCTGGCAGTTCGTCGGCGTTGCCAAGCTTGGCGGCGGTTTCCAGAGCATATGAAAGATCGAAGGCGTTTTTAGCGCCGAAGTTTCCCACCGAACCCTTCAATCCGTGCGCCGCTCGACTGATACGTTCGAGATCATCGCAGTCCAGTGCGCTGTGGATGGTTTCGAAGGCTTCGACGGAGCTCTCGATGAACAGGTCCATTATCTCGACCAACAGTTCTTGATCTCCATCTGTTTGGCGCATGGCGATTGCCGGATCGAATGGCATGTTTTCGTGTTGCGTGTTCTCGTGGGTGTTCATTTCAAGAGTTCCTGTATCAGTAGTGTTATCGTCTTCTGTTAGATCCTTCGGATATCTTTCGTGGAACATTGCGATTTCATTCCTCAGGTCCTCAACTTGGATGGGTTTGGATACGTATCCATCCATACCTATGTCCAGGCAGCGTTCTCTGTCGCCTTTAAGTGCGTTTGCGGTTGCGGCTATTATGGGTATGTTCCTGATATCTGCTTTCATATCGCGAATACGCTTGGTTGCCTCAAAGCCGTCCATATGTGGCATTTGGCAGTCCATAAGTACCAGGTCGTATTTACCTGTCACAACGGCTTGGATTGCCTGTTCGCCATCGGGTACGCAGTCGAACGTGTGATTGAGCTTATGGAGCATTTTGCTAATTACGCGTTGGTTAATTGCATTGTCTTCGGCAATCAGTACATGCAACGATGGAACGCAGATGATTTGGTCATTCTGGTGTACGTGTGTTTTTGGAACGGATACATCGTTCACTTCGCTTGCGGTGCATTTTGCGAATACTGCCGTAAACCAGAATGTGGAATTGACGCCCACCTGGCTTTTGACGCCTATTTCGCCGCCCATCAATTCGGCAAGCTGTTTGGAGATTGCCAGTCCCCGTCCCGTCCCGTCATGTCCTCTGGTGGTACTACCGTCGACTTGCGAGAAAACCTTGAACAGGCAATCCATCTTGTCTTTCGGTATGCCAATTCCGGTATCAGTTATCTCGAAACGGACGGTAACATTGTCTTGATCGTTTTGGGCGAGCGTTACATTCACCGCAACACTTCCGGTTTCGGTGAATTTGATGGCGTTATCAACCAGGTTTACAAGAATCTGTTTGAGTCTTTCCGGATCGCCTTTCAGGAACGATGGGACGTCGGAGTTGATGGTGTATGTAAGCGGTAGGGATTTTTTGGCGGCTTTGAACGCGAGCGTATTTATGGTGATATCCACCGTATCTCTGAGGTCGAAACTCGTGGTTTTCAGTTCCATTCGGCTGGTTTCGATTTTCGAGAAATCGAGGATACTGTTTATTAAAACCAGCAGCGATTGTCCGGAACTGTGAACTG
This sequence comes from uncultured Phycisphaerales bacterium, assembly GCA_965369385.1. Taxonomy (GTDB): domain Bacteria; phylum Planctomycetota; class Phycisphaerae; order SM23-33; family SM23-33; genus CBDUQP01. The sequence continues at coordinate 2,361 of CBDUQP010000100.1, read as the reverse complement.
TTTGCAGGAGTTCCTGCTGTTCTTCGGTTAGTTCGGTATCCAGGAGGAGCTCTGTGACTCCGACAACACCGTTCATGGGCGTTCGTATTTCGTGGCTCATGTTGGTTAGGAACTGGCCCTTGGCGATGTTGGCGGATTGGGCTTCGAGAGCGAGTTGTTCAGCACGTGTGATTGCCTGTTCCAATTCAAGATTGGATTCTTCGAGAGTGTTCTTTGCTTGTTGGAGTTGTTTTTCAGCCAGTTTGCGATCTCGAATATCGACCATCGTTTCTATTAGGCATCTTCTGTCATTAATTGTGATGGGAGTCACGGTCTTCAGTATGTTCACTGAATCATGAGTTTTCGTGAGAAGTATGCGTTCGGAGTTGTCCACCTGCATTCCCATGTCGCTGATGGGGCATTTGCCTTTGTCTGTCGGGCAGATGAACTTGTGACAGATATGCCCTGTAATCTCTTCCGCTTCGGCGCCGATCATATCGCAGGCCTTGGGATTGGCATAGATGATTTCATGAGTGTCCTCATCAATAACCACGATGCCGGCAGCTACTTTTGCCAGTAGTGCCTCGTTCCAGTTGTCCTGTTGCTTTTGTTGAGTGATGTCGCGAATATGCTCGACGACTTTTGTCACCTTTCCGGATTCATCCAGCACTGGATATGCATTCATCTCTATCCAGGCGTCTAGTGATTCCTCGTAGCGTTCGGCTTTTGCGGGCAGTGCAGTTCTATATGCTTCTCTTACACTGCATATCTCGCAGGGGCTGTTTCGATCAAACATCTCGTAGCATTTCTTACCATTGATTTCACCATCGTCTGGATTGAGCATCTCCTGCATTTGTCGGTTTTGACGGATGATTCCATAGTCATTGTCGATAATGCCGATGCATTCGGGAATGGAGTCGAAAACCGTTTTGAGCAGAGAGGATGTCGCAGTCAGCGTTTCTGTACGCTCGGCTACGCGATTTTCCAGCTCGCAGTTGATCTTGACCAGTGATTCTTCCTTGGCGGCCAGTTGTTCAGCATTGTAGCTTCGCTCGCGGATTACGTGCATGGTGCGGGCAAGTGTTAGCAGGAGCATGGCCCCGCCGATCAGCACCACACCGGTGACCACCCCCCATCGTATTGTGCCGATGACTTGTGCGCTATGCTGCCTGATTTGCCCCAGCCGCATGCATTCCAGATGGGTTTCATAGAATATCTTGTTGGCGTTCTGTCGTGATCTGTAGAGGATGGAGCTGATTTTCTTGGCCAGGAGTTGCATGTCAATGCGGTGTTCGTTCTTCACTTTCGGATCTTGTGAAGACAGATGCTCGTTGGCCATCAGGATCATTCGTGCGCTGGTTGATTCCAGATCAAGCATCTTTGGCGTGAGATCAATAACTTCGACCACATATTCCCCGCTCTGATGACGGGTGAATCGCACAGTCTCGTGAATGTCGTCGACATTGTCGAAGTTAGTCTTCATCCGATTCTCGTAGGTTCCACCATCTCGAAGGACCCCGAGAATAGTCATGATCGACGAGAGCGATTTGTTCACGTTTGCGGCAAGTATTGGTATATCGCGTTTGTTTTCAGTGGTTCCCAGATGTATCAAGGTGTGATCGATGGAAAGCAGTTCCACCAGGATCAGTCTGCCCAAGGTGCGTCTGGCATACTGGTTTTCCAATTGGGCGTCTATCTTTTGGGCAGTTTGGCGCAGATGGGCTTCAACTGCGATTATCGCAGCGAAACCGATGAAGAATATCAGCGAAAGCGATAGAAGCTTCCGCGTGATTGATTCTGCCAGTAATGTTTTTATGCCAAGTCTCATGTAGCCCTTAACGTTGTATAGTCCATACTTGTCGAAGAGTGCCTTACCCTTCTTCGAACCGGCCGCAGGAATTTGCGAGCCAATCTTGGGTGCTTCGCGGATGTAAGGACCCCCAGAAATGTGTAGCATGTCGTATTTCTTCTTGTTCCCGCCATACCTCTTGGTCTCCGTCGGGGCATATCCCCGCATTCGGCCGTAGGTGTCCTGTAGGTCTAATGCTGCTTGCCCGTCCTAGCCGCAGTGGGCGACAGGACGCCATCCTGACGCTGGGGTACGAACATAAGTAACAATACGCTTAAATATTCAATCAGCCGATCTCACACCTTGCTCCACAGCGATTATCGGCTTGGCAGACAGGGTGGTTTAGTAGCGAAAGGCGTGATGTTAAGGGCCTGTCCTTAATTGGCATCGGCTTACTACATTTTAGCATGGCGATATGTTGAGCAAAGACATTGTGTCACTGCTGTCCCAACGTTGAAAACTAGAATGCTTTTAACGTCATTAATTACATGAAGTTATACTCAAATACAACTCGGATCGACTTGAATTTCAGC
>CBDUQP010000099.1:0-13863 GCA_965369385.1 uncultured Phycisphaerales bacterium | reverse complement strand
CACCGGCCGAGGTGTTCCATCGCCGTTCTGTTGCGCTTCGAATGTGAATTCGCCTTTATTCCTATTTAAATAAGGCACCGTCCCTAATTAAAACTGAACCACTTGCTGCTGGGTTACAGGTGGCTCCCGCGCACGGCCGCCAACCCAACGCTTGTGCATAATCTCGGCAAGCATCTGGATGTAGCCAGCGTCAACTATTACATCGGTGGCGAGCCGCGCAAGGGTTACCTGGAGAGTATCCACAAGCTCACAGGCAAGCCGCTGCTGCTGAGCGAATGGAGTTTCGGCTGCGACGATCGCGGGCATTCGGGAGGCTGCCGCGAGACGGCCAACCAGACCGAACGCGGGATGTACTATCGCGCATATGTGGAGCAATCGGCTGCAATGCCGTTCGTCGTGGGCTCGCAGTGGTTCGAGTATGTTGACCAGGCGGTTACCGGGCGAATATGGGGCGGCGAGTGGGCGGAGCGTTTCCAGACCGGTCTGGTAGACATTGCAGACCGTCCGTACAAGGAGCTGGTGAAAGCCGCAGCCAAGACGAATCATCGCATATATGATGTCATGTTGGGCAAAATCAAGCCCTACAGCTTGCCGGAATCCGTTGTGGGTGAGAAACCCAAAGGCGGCAAGTTGCATGCCCGCATCATGAAGCGGACGAAGAAGATAGTAGTCGACGGCGACATAAGCGACTGGCCCATGGTGGCACGCTGGCCGAAGCAAAGAACATCCGCGCAGAAGGCTATCTGATGTGGGATGCAGATGCGATATATCTGTTGATGGACGTACAAGAGCCTACGCCGATGACAAACAGGACTACCGTCGGGAACATATGGAACGGTGACGCGGTGGAACTGTTCTTCAGCATAGCCGCCAACGATGATCGCGGCGTCATGAAGAAGGGCGACTACCAACTAGGTCTCAGCGCCGGCTGCCCGGAGGCGAAGGTTCCGCCGTCGGTGTGGAACTGGACTGATGCTGTCGCAGTCGAGGGTGCGACTATTGCCGTGCGTCGCAACACGGGCAAGGTGAAGGGCTATGTGCTCGAGGCCAGGATTCCGATTGCGTCGATTTCCGGCTTCCGGCCGAAGCCAGAGCTCCTCATCGATTTTGACCTGGGAATGGACAATGGCGGCGATAAGAATTTAGGCCAACGCAACGTGCAACTTATGTGGAACGGTTTGGAAGACAATAACTACAACCGGGAAAACTGGGGCCGCGCTACGTTGTTGCCGTAAGACCGCTGATGGCACATCTGCCATGGTGATGATAAGTGGCTTCGGCTGGCGATTGATGCTGAGCCTGTCTGCCGGGTGAATGCAATCAGGGCTGTGCGTACTGACCAATGAATGATTTAACGGAGCTGAGATGCACTAGAAGGGTGTATATTCTTCGGTGTGGAGGGGTGTAGCTGCGGAAGATGTGTCCTTATTGAGTGCGGAGGCATGTGTCCATCCTTGCGAGTCATTGCTTGATGTGCCTATAATTCGATGAACTTCCAACAGGAGATTGAACATGGTAGTACATCGAGTGATATGTTTGGCTGGAATGCTGGCTGCGGTTGTCGTCATGTCTGGATGTGGTCTTGTCGCCAAGCCGAAGGCGAAGGTTGTGGGCGTCAAGATGGGGAAAATCACTTCGACGGCGGCAATGCTCATATTCGATGTTGAGGTTCACAACCCGTCTTTTTTGCCGCTGCCGCTTGTTTCAGTGGACTATTCGCTAAGCACAGAAGGTCAGAAGTTCGTGAATGGTGAGACCGACCTGCAGGGGACGATACCTGCCGGCAAGAGCAAGATTCTCGCACTACCGGTCAAGGTGTACTATCACGAATTGCTCAAGGTGGCCCGGGGAGTGAGGGGCAAGAGCGAGATTCCCTACACCGCCGATATCGGCATATTCGTTACGCCGCCGGCCATGGGCAAACTCCGCCTGCCGATGCAGAGGAAAGGCACGGTGAAGCTCCCAACCACCCAGGGTATTCTCAATCGGCTAATGTCGACGGTTGACAGCAAGTAGGCGGTGAGCGGAGTTTTCGACGGACTGTCAGGCAGAAGCATACTGTCGGCAGTACGCCTTGAAGGCCTTGCCGTTGTCCGGCAGAGCTGGTTGAACAACTCCATTCTGGTAGTCGTGGAGTGCGCTGGTCAGGAGTGGGTGCCATTGGGATGCGAAATGTTCCAAGGCCCACTTGGCAGCCTGCTTTTTGGTGCATGGGTTGTGGGTGATCAGCGTGCAGACTATCCTGCATAGCATTAGCACGGGGTTCTTGAATCGTTCCAGAGCTACGTCGAACATCTGCAGTTCGCATTCGCGGATCAGATCCCATGGGACGCAATGGACGAGGTCATGTGCTGCGGGTCCGAAGAGGCGAACACCTCGCACGAATATTTCCTGCCTGATCAGTACGAAGTCTGTCAGGCCTTTGGGTACCGTGAATAGTTTCTTGGGACGAATTACGCACTGGAGCGGAGTAGGGGAGACGTCGGCGTTCAATTCGTCGATTGTTATGTAGGTGGCATCGATTGGGATTGATGCTGACAGTTGAAGCTGGAGCAATGCCTCATTCATGTCCCTGTCTATGGGCTTGCCAAGCACGACGACCATATCGACATCACTCGTCACGGCATTGTGGCATCCCCCGGCCAGCGATCCGTACAAGTAGATGGCATGCAGATTCTTGCCCAGAAGGTTCAGCAAGGCTGTCCGGAATGAAGCAATCGCACTGACGATGGATTCAGGGTATGGCAATGATTCCAGGTCGGGGCAAGATGCTCTATTGGGATAGGCCACAGGCAGCTCCTTGTCCGGTCAGTTGTGCGTTTTGTTTTCTACGAGCTTGGCCCAAGTGTCTCTCAGGGTCATGGTGCGGTTGAAGACCCCTTATCTATCTAGACCGCTTGTTTGACGAAGAAATCCACTTCCTTATCTTTGATGTCAGATAGAGATCTGATCTTCAAATGACGACGGAATTGTCCTGTGCCTTCCAGAAATCCATTTGGATCATTCATCTCGAAACCGTTGCCAAATTCAAACGAAACGTGGTTCTTTCTTACGAAGATGCCCCCAAAATCGTCTTCAAGAGAAAACATGATACCCCCATACATCATCCTCTCCCCAGTCTTCTTATGATGCCTGAATACGATTGCACGCAACTTCTGCAGTATGTCAGATTTCTCGTCATCAAACATCATGATGTCTTCGAGGAATTCTTGAACCCGTTCGTTTTGTGATCTATTGTCTTTGTTCATTTTGACGTGCTCTGTGAAAGAAAACGCCGACTTCTCAGCCGGCGTTGGCCCACGGGCATAGCCCGCAGGGGGGGGTATGCATTTCCTCTTTGGTATTAGACTCCAGCAATGGCTCCCTGCTCGGTCAGTTGTGCTTCTTGTTTTTTACGAGCTTGGCCCAGGTGTCTCTCAGGGTCATGGTGCGGTTGAAGACCAGTTTGCCGGCGGCTGAGTTTTCCGAGTCTTTGTCGATGCAGAAGTATCCCAGACGCTCGAACTGGTATCGACTCTCGGCGGCTGCCCCCTCGACCGATGGTTCGACGAAGCATTCCGGGCGTACTTCCAGTGAACCGGCGTCTATGTTCTCGGTGAAGTCGCCGCCTTGGGGCACATCGTAAGCGTCTTCCTTGGCGAACAGGTGATCGTAGAGCCGCACTTCCGCCTTTACGGCATGCTCGGCCGACACCCAGTGCAGCGTGGCTTTCACCTTGCGCCCGTCGGGGGAGTCGCCGCCTCGCGTTGCGGGATCGTAAGTGCAATGAAGCTCGGCCACCTCGCCATCGGCGTCCTTGATCACCTCGTTGCAGGTGATGTAGTATGCATAGCGCAATCGCACTTCACGCCCCGGAGACAGGCGGTAGAATTTCTTCGGCGGCTCTTCCATGAAGTCATCCCGCTCGACGTATAGCACGCGCGAGAAGGGGACTTTGCGCGAACCGGCGGAGGCGTCTCCCGGATTATTGATAGCGTCCAGCTCTTCACTTTCGCCTTCGGGGTAGTTCGTGATGACGACCTTCAGCGGATTGAGCACGGCCATCACTCGCGGCGAAGTCTTGTTCAGGTCTTCGCGCACGCAGTGCTCCAGCAGGGCGAAATCTATGGTACTGTCGGTCTTGGCGATGCCGATTCGCTTGATGAACCCTCTGACCGCTTCTGGTGAGTACCCGAGCCGTCTCATGCCCGAAATAGTAGGCATTCGCGGGTCATCCCAGCCGCCTACGTGGTTATCCGTCACCAGGCGAAGCAGCAGGCGCTTGCTCATGACTGTATATGTGAGATTGAGGCGGGCGAATTCGATCTGCCGCGGATGATGCACGCCGAGTTGATCGAGGAACCAGTCATAGAGCGGCCGATGGTTTTCGAATTCGAGCGAGCAGAGCGAGTGCGTGATTCCCTCGATGGAGTCTTCCAAGCCGTGTGCCCAGTCGTACATCGGATAGATGCACCACGTGTCGCCGGTGCGGTGGTGGGCTTCATGCAGGATGCGATACATGATCGGATCTCGCATGTTGATGTTGGGGCTGGCCATGTCTACCTTGGCTCGTAACACCTTCAGGCCGGTGGCAAACTCGCCGCTTTTCATGCGTTCGAACAGGTCGAGATTTTCTTCAGCGCTGCGGCTGCGGTAGGGGCTTTCCTTGCCGGGTTCGGTGAGCGTGCCGCGGTATTCGCGTATCTCTTCTGCGGTCAGATCGTCAACGTATGCGTTGCCATCCTTGATGAGCTGTACTGCGTAATCGTACATCGCGCCGAAGTAGTCGCTTGCGTATTTGGGCTCGCCGTCCCATTGCCAGCCCAGCCAGCTTATGTCTTCGATAATCGAGTTAACGTACTCGACTTCTTCCTTGCTGGGATTGGTGTCGTCGAAACGCAGATTGCACTTGCCGCCGAAGTCTTCGGCGATGCCAAAGTTGATTCCGATCGCCTTGGCGTGGCCTATGTGCAGATATCCGTTTGGTTCGGGGGGAAATCGCGTATGCACTCGGCCGTCGTTTTTGCCTTCGGCGATATCGGCAGTGATGGCAGTACGGAGGAAGTCCATGCTCTCTGCGGGCTCGCCAGCGGAGTCGGTGTTATCGTTTTCGGACATAGGTTCGGTCCTGTATAAGTTTTGAGGCGGGATGGGTTTCCCGCAGTGCATTGTATGCCATTAGACAAGACCCTAGTGTGCGTATTTGTTTCCGATTGTCCAGCGATTTGCCCGGTAGTGCGTGATTGAGCATCAGTTGTGGGGTTGGTGGCGGAATTATGGGCTTGCGGCAGGCAAGTGCATGTAGGGCATTGGGGCGGGTGAATCAGTTGTCGGGAATAAACTTTTAAGTAATTAAAATATAGCTTGAATTCTCGCCTGAAGAGGTGTTTAATTAATTAAAAGTTTCAGTCAGGAATGCAGCGGGAGACAGCCAGGCACATGACAAGACCAACATCAAAACATCCCACAGAGCTTGAGCTTGAGATTCTGAAGGTGCTGTGGCGGCTTGGGCCGATGCCGGTGAAGAAGGTTCGCCAGGAGCTCGTGAGCTTTCGGGATTTGTCTTACTCGTCGGTGACGACCATCATGAACATCATGGTTGACAAGGGGTATCTGAGCAGGGCCAAGTCGGGCCACAGCTATGTCTATTCGCCACTGACCGACCAGCAGTCAACCACGGGCGGGATGCTGAAGGATTTGTTGAACCGGGCGTTTTCGGGATCGGCGTCGGCGATGGTGGTGAACCTGTTAGAGGCATCCGAGCTGGACAGGGACGAAGTTGCGGAGATTCGGAAGATTCTGGATCAGAGAAAGGGAGCAAGCAGATGATAGCGACAGGGAGCATCTGGATTGATACGGGCGTTTGCGTGAGGCTGGTGGTCACGTTTGGGCATTTTCTGTGGCAGGCATCGGCGATAGCGCTGTTGGCGTGGTTGGTGGCGCGGATGCTGCGGCAGGCGGGCAGCGGCGTGCGGTACTGGGTGCTTGTTGGTGCGATGGCTGCAATTGTGGCCTGTCCAATCGCCACGTTTATGCTGGTGGGAGATATTGCGGGTGTTGCAGTGACAGGTGGTCGCGACGTATCTGGCCACCAGGTTGGTGCAGCTGATATTGCAGGGGCGGCAGATGCCAATGGCGTAGGAGTTGCCACAGATGCATTTGATACCGCGGCAGATGGCTCGGCAGATGGCTCATCTTTGGCTGCACCTGCGACTGCGGTCGTGGTCGCGACAGATCAGGCTTCGGCCCGCGCCAATCGTGCTGCGGTGGGGATAGGGGAAGAAGAAATAGACGCAGCCGGCAGTGCACAGTGGTGGCAATTGCGAAATCTATCGCCATACCTGGCAGGTGCGTATGTGCTGGGCGTGTTTGCGATGTTCGTGCGAGTGCTGATTGGATTGCGCGGCGGCAGTCGGCTGCGAAACGCAAGCACGCTTGTCTCAGATGCTGGAGTAATGGCGATGCTGCGAAGCAGGGCGGATGCGGTTGGTCTGAAGACGCTGCCGATGCTGGCGTATTGTGAGCGTATTATGGTGCCCACCGTGGTGGGTATCGTTCGGCCGGCGATATTGCTGCCTGCATCGCTGGCGAGCGGGCTGCCGGCCGAGCAGATAGCGGCAGTGCTTGCTCATGAATTGGCACACATTGCCCGCCATGACGTGCTGGTGAACGTTTTGCAGCGGTTCGTTGAATCGATACTGTTCTTCCATCCGGCTGTGTGGCTTGTTTCGCGTTGGATCCGCAGCGAACGCGAACATTGCTGCGATGAAATTGCGGTCGCTGGCGGCGCTGATCGCATGTCATATGCGGAATCACTTCTCATGGTGGCCCAGGCATGCACAGTGCGGGCATCTCAGGGTTCAGCCGCGTCACTCATGTCAGTTCACGCCATGGACAAACCATCGTCACTCCGCAGACGCATTGTGCGTTTGGTGGGCGCAGAGGCCCGGGAAGACAGCCGCCTGGTGCGTAACTGGCCCATGGCTGGGGCGATGATGGCGGCAGTTCTGGTGATGGCGGGATTGTTGGTGAACATAGATGCTGTGCCCGCAGAGGCCGCCGCCGAGCCGGCTGGCCCGCTCACATTCGGTGAGAAGGTAACACGGATGCTGGAAGAGCACGGTGACGAAATATCCGGCAGTATCCAAGAGGATAAGGCGTCCAAGGTTCTCGTTAGCGGTACGATTCGCACATTCGACAACAAGAAGATCGACTGGCGCAAAGCCTACCTCTCCCTTTTCTCTCAGACTGAGAAGCATAATTCCATAATTGGTTGGAGCTTTCTGGGCAAGGAATTTAGTCTCCGAGTTCCGCCGGGAGCTATCTGGGGTCTTGTGAAGTACGAGGGATATGCATCCTATGCGATTGGTCCTTTCTGGGGGGCTCCGGGCGATCGGCTGGAGAAGATGGACATTGTCTTACAGAGCATTTCGTCTGCGATAGTTCGGATTACGGATGACCGCGGCAATCCGGTGGAGGGGGCATCTATTGAAATCGCAAGCTGTGTCCGTAGTCTGTCCACAGCCAAAGAGTTGAAGACTACTGACAAGGATGGGGTCGTGAGATTTGCAGCCATCGATGACATGGAGTACGGCATGGACGTGCTTGCCGCCGGTTATGAATGGGTGAAGACAGAGAAGAAGGCCTGGTTCCGGGGCGGCAAGGAGTGTGTGGTGCAACTCAAGCGTGCCCTGCCGACAAGCGGCGTGATGACGGATGAGCAAGGCAACCCTGTTGCGGGAGCATCCCTTAGGTTCTATGAGAGCAGGAAGGGCAAACATAGGGAATCCGCTGGGCTAGCTTGGGGTAGTAACAGGTTTAGTGTGTCTGGGAGAGAGCTCTGCAAGACTGATAATGACGGACGGTTTGTTTTGAGCAGCCTGAGACGCGATACGGACTACATCCTTGCGGTTAAGACACGTGAAGATCACTGGCAGCTAGTGAAGAATATACGTGCGGGCGAATCTGGGATGAAGCTCAAGCTTCTGCCGGAACTGACGCTCGCGGGGGAAATAACGGGAAATGTTGAGGCGTTCTTGCGAAAGCACGAGAAGCTCAAGCTGGGTCTAAGGCGAGAAAATCACACATGGTGGGGACGCTACTCCGAATTGCAAAAGGTAGACGGCAAGTGGCGTTTCGAGTTTCGCAAACTGTTCCGGATAGACTCATACCGCTTCGAACAAAGGCCGAATTCGATCAAATTCAAACTGCCTCACAGCATTGCGGACATGAAGCTGCATGTGGATGACAACGGCAAGCTGAGTATCGTTAATCCCAAGCGTGTCGTCATTCTGCGATTCAGGACACCCGACGGCAAGCCGGTCAAGGAGCTAATGGTGTGGGCGTGTTCGGCTGAGAGTGGGACGATCGAGCGTGGCAAGGTGAACATGGCCACATTCCAAGGCTCTGCGAAGCTCACGTCTGCTGACATCAAGGATGGACAAGTCGTCCTTCGAGAGCGAACCGATACTTCCCTGTGGTTCGGCCCGCAAAAAGAGGGAGAAGTCACGTTTTCGAAAAGCAAGATAGACAGAATCCCGCCGGGCACCAAGCCGCTCGTAGTGGATGTGATCGTTACGCCGACCGCCGTCGGCCAAGCCGACAAGTCGTTACCGAATGCATCGGCGAAGCCCGTGGTACCCGCAAAGATATCCACAACCAGGCCAGCAGTCCCGCTCACGTTCGATGAAAAGCTATCACGGATGAGGGAAGAGCATAAGGGGGAAATATCTTCGAGTACGCTGAAGGACGAAGCGCGAGAGGTTCACGTTTCCGGTACGATTCGAACATCTGATAACAAGAGTATCGACATCCTCAAGATCAGGCTGACCCTGCGATCTGAGATGCCTCCTTACTTATACTGGGCGTATACGTCAATCTCGTGGAGAGGGACAGCGACCAGATCCTACATCGCCCCGACGCGTGATTTCCGTATGAGCTTTCATCCGGGAATCATATGGGGCGTGGTGGCTTACGAGGGATACGCTCCACAAGTTATTGGTCCACTCTGGGGGGCACCCGGCCAACGGCTGGAGGGGATTAGCGTTGTCTTGAATCGCCGCCTGAGCGACACCGTAAGGATCATGGATGATGGCGGCAAGCCCGTGGCCGGAGCGTCTGTTGGTTTCCTGGTGGGGGGCGGTAACCGGCTCATTCGCTTGGAGTCCATGACTGCCGACAAGGACGGGGCCGTGAAATTTGCAGCCATCGACGATATGGAGCATGTCATTTACGTCAATGCGCCGGGCTTCGAATGGACAAGGACAGAGAGCAAGCCATGGCTTCGCAATGGTAAGGAGTGCGCTCTGCAACTCAAGCGTGCCTTGCCCACAACTGGTGTGGTGACAGATTCGCAGGGTAAGCCCGTGGTAGGAGCTTCGCTGAGTTTCTTTCAGAGCAGGGACAAGGCCGGCAAGCTCAACTATGACTACGGATTAACCGGATTTGACCACATGAACGCCAAGGGCACCAAGGAGCTATGCAAGACCGATAATGACGGGCATTTTGTCCTCAATACCTTGCGAGCTGACACGAAGTACATGCTGGAACTTAAGACACGCGATGGAAACCTGCATCTGTTGAAGAATGTATCGGCAGGAGTGTCCGGCATGAAGGTCAAGCTTCGTCCTGAACTGAGGCTGGCGGGGGAGATAACCGGCAATGTGGAGGCGCTGCTGCGAAAGTCCAAGACTATTGCTCTCTTTGAGATCACGCGTAGCTTCAGTCTGTGGGGACCGCCCCGTACCACTCAGCGGAACAGGCTTACAAGCAAGATACGCAAGGTGGATGGCAAGTGGCGATTCGAGTTCCGCAATGTGCTACGGACAGATTCATACGTCCTTGGCAGATATGGGGGGATCAAGTTAAGGCTCGCCGGCAGTATTGCGGATATGAGGCTGTATGCTGATGACAACGGCAATCTGAGCATGGCCAAGGCGCAACGCACGGTCATTATGCGATTTAGGACTCCTGACGGGAAGAAGCCCAAGTGGGTAACCATGTGGCGATACACGGCCAGGACTGACGCAGACAGGAAGCGCATGCGACGTGAGATGGCCAGATCGTTTCGCCGGCCAGCCGGTGCCATGCTCGCCGACATCAAGAGCGCACAGACGCTCCACGATGAGCCGATAGGCACGTGTGCATGGTTTGGCCCGGCCGCGGGGAAGAACTACACATTCTCAAAGACCAACACCGGCCCAATCATGCCTGGCACCAAACCGCTGGTAATAGATGTGATAGTGACGCCGAAGAATGGAGGATTGGTTGGCGGCAGGGGAGAAGTGTTCTAATTAATTAGAATTAGTGCTTGATTCAGAACCCAGGATATGTTTAATTAATTAGAAGCAGTTGATGGCTATATTATCTAAGTGGCCAAAGACGAAAGAATTGCATCCGAAGGCTGCAGAAGATCGGCAAGAGCGAATCGAAAAGATGACGAGACCAACATCAAAACATCCTACTGAGCTTGAGCTTGAGATTCTGAAGGTACTGTGGCGGCTTGGCCCGCGCCCAGTAAAGGAAGTTCGTCGGGAATTGGCGAGCTTTCGTGATCTGGCTCACTCGTCGGTGACGACCATAATGAACATCATGGTCGACAAGGGGTATCTCACCAAGGCCAAAACTGGCCAGAGTTACACATATTCGCCCCTGATTGAGCAGAAGACGACCACTGGCGGGATGCTGAAAGACTTGTTGAACAGGGCGTTTTCCGGTTCGGCGTCGGCATTGGTGATGAATTTGCTTGATGATTCGAAGGTGGACCAGGCGGAACTAGCCAAGATCAAGATGCTTCTGGAAGAGAGACGAAAGGCCGAGAAGTGAAGAAGGGATGTGCTGTGGTTTGGGTGGAATGTTTGGAAGACGATTTTTGGGAAGAGGGTTTAGAGCAGAAGATGTGAGAGATTCATTCCGCCGAGGCAGATGAAGGGAATGTTCAGCAGTTTCGACACGCGAAGTTGATGGGTAGAGCATTCGCCGCTGAACCGTGACAAGAGCTTTTGAGATAAGAAGCAGCCGCCAATTACCAAAAGGGAGATTGGCGGAATATGTAGACGCATGATCGCCATTCGATCATGCGTTGCCCGCGGGCGTTGGCAGTTACTTACCGGGTTGCCAGCGCCCGTTGTCTTTTTCTGGGGGCGTTCAATTCATTTGCCTGCGATCCCTGCGGGGCCATCAGTGCAGTACCAATGCATAATCTGCCCAATCACCTATGGATAAGCTGGAACGTCAACGCCTGGCCAGTAGGTGTTGATTACGGCGGAAACCATGATCTCCGTGGACACTGATCTTTATTAGGATTTCATTCCTAGATATGGGGTTGACGAATGTGCTGTCAGCTCGGGTATTTCCTGCTTGCGGCATGACCACTCCCTTGAGATGATGGGCATATGAAGCATCAGTATGACAAAGAAGATGAGCTTGAGACTATTCGACGAAATATCCTCTCTGTGGCAAAGGCCCTTGGCAAGACCCCTACGCAAGTTGAGTACAAGCGAGCCTGCTCAAATGGAATGATGTCCCTGCATCAGATATTGTATCGATTTGGTGGGAAGTGGACTGAAGCCTGTCTCCACGCGGATCTTCAGCCCAATCCGTGTCAACAGCCTCCTAAGAACACATACGCGGAAGCAGAATTGTTGGATGAGTTCATCCGTGTTGCAAATTTGCTGAAGAAACTGCCAACCGCTCATGAGTTCACTCAGATAGCCGATATTTCATGGACTCCATATAAACGGCGATGGGGGCCAGGTTGGATCGAAGTCAAGGCTTCCATGGCACTCCAATGTTCGGACCGGCTTTGCTTTACACCTTTGCATGTTGCGAAGCATGACGGCAATTGCTGTTGCGATTCTCTGAATATGCAGCTTAGTCTAATCAACAAGCCGCGCAATGAGCTTGAGACGGTCATATTGTTCTCGATATTGGCGAATGACCTTGGATACAGAATCGAGTCTTTTGACGGCGAATTTCCTGATGCGACTCTATTAGATGTTGATGGAAACCACATACAAGCTGAGTTTGAATTCATTTCCTCAAACTACCTTCAACATGGGCATCCCCCAGATTTCGAGGGGCTATGCATTTGCTGGCGAAAGGATGTACCCCTTGGCAATATCGCCATCCTTTCTCTGGAGGAGCACCTGCGAAGGTCATGCCCATAGTCTGGTCTTTGTGAGATTTGCTGTCTACTGATCCCCTTGGTGAGAATTCTCACATGAGCGAGCCCTGCAACCTGGAACATTGAGCGAGTGCGGAGCAGTGGCCATTTGGCGACTTTGCAGGCATGTTGATTCAAATAGAACGAGCACCAGTGTCTGGATCTTGCGTTGCAGGCACTGGTGCTCAATAAGTAGGGGGGCAAGTTGGTGCGGCCAGCAGTCAGCTACTTGGCCGGGAGTCTGAAAGCGATCAGGTGTCCGCGCGTTTCATCGAAGTCGAACCGGACAAATGCGCCAGCTTTGCGTTTCTCGAAGGTGCAAACCATCTTGATTGTTAGCCTTTTGGTGCCCCTGGTATTTTCGAAGGTCTCGTCGATCACTTCGATGCTCTTCAGCGGCCCGGACAGTTTGGCGAAGGCTGTCATGCTCTTTTGGAGGCCGTCTTCGGTAAGTTGCTTGCGGGCACTTTCGTGGAGCATGGGCATGGCTTCGGTGACTTCCAGAGCGATGAGATGCCTGATGAACATGTCGGCGCGCTTGCGGTAGAGGTCACCATCAGGTTTTTTGTTCAGCCAGTTGCCCTTCAGGGTGTCACTTTCCATTTCGAACCCGATGATCTTACCATTCAGCAGGGCCATTTCTACTTTGGCTGTTCCCTTTTCGAACTCGGCAGTTCCGGAACATTTCAGCAAGGTGCCTTTCTCTCTGGCCTCAGACTTCGTATCGAAATCACTGGCAGCAAGCCCCTGGTACTTTCCGAGCTTCGCGTTGACCCATTTCATCCACATCTTCATGACAGGCGGGTCCATGTCTTTGGCGGCTTTCTCGTCGAACAGGGCGAAGAATGTGTCGGTATTCTCCGTCGCTACTGCGTCGAAGAACTTCTGCTGTTGCTGCTCGCCTTCGCCATGTGCCCAGACAAGCAGGCCAACTATGAGGGCTATGAGAAGGAGGAAGATCACGCCGAGGATTTTGAGGAATTTGCCCATCAGTTCTAGTCTCCAAAGGTAGCGTTATAGGTTAATGGTCTTGTTCACTGTCCTTCTATCTATCGGTATGGAGCGTCCTGAGATACAGGTCTATTCCTTTGATTCAGCGTGTCAGGACGTCAGGAGTGAAGATTGAGTGTGGCCGCTTGGAAAGGATGTGTTCAGAATTCGTGGCGAAATGTGCGCATGAGAAAGCCCTGCAAGCTTTCGCCAGCAGGGCTTTCTTTATATCGTAAACAGTGTATTTACCGTCTTCGCCACATGTTACCACATGACTAGCCCTCCGAAAAGGGACGAGGCTATGCTGACCAAATGTCGTGCAGATCTCTCTGCGGTCGTGGGGGGTTAGAAAAGTCCCACAGTCGACATTCTAGTTTATCCACTAGAAAGGAGGTGATCCAGCCGCAGGTTCCCCTACGGCTACCTTGTTACGACTTAGTCCTAGTTACCGATCTCACCTTAGGCACCACTGAAATATGGCGACTTCGGGCGCTACCAGCTTCCATGACTTGACGGGCGGTGTGTACAAGGCTCAGGAACACATTCACCGCGTCGTAGCTGATACGCGATTACTAGCGATTCCAACTTCATGAAGTCGAGTTGCAGACTTCAATCCGAACTGGGGCGTGTTTTATCCGATTTGCTCCACCTCGCGGTCTTGCGTCGGTTTGTACAAGCCATTGTAGCACGTTTGCAGCCCTGGGCATAAAGGCCATGAGGACTTGACGTCA
>CBDUQP010000098.1:0-13974 GCA_965369385.1 uncultured Phycisphaerales bacterium | reverse complement strand
ACTAGTTCGCTA
The DNA here is from genome assembly GCA_965369385.1 of uncultured Phycisphaerales bacterium. Taxonomy (GTDB): domain Bacteria; phylum Planctomycetota; class Phycisphaerae; order SM23-33; family SM23-33; genus CBDUQP01. The sequence continues at coordinate 13,962 of CBDUQP010000098.1, read as the reverse complement.
TTCGTAGCATTGATCATAACCCCCACTGTCTGCTCACTGCTGGCAGCTAGCAAGGTTCGTGAGCTCGACCCCAACAAACATCACCCCTTCGTGAATGCCTACCGTGCTTCCCTCGGCTGGACCCTGCAACACAAAGCCATTACGCTCACCGCAGCCGCCTTGCTGCTTGTGGGAATGTGTGTTCTTTACGGCGCCTTCGGCCGCGGTGTACAGTTCATGCCTGAGTTGGATCCGCGAAACGCAATGATCACCGTGCGAGCCCCACAGGGTACCAATATCCAGGAAACCAACCGCATCGTCCGGATTATCGAAGAACGCATCAAGCCTTATGCTGAGTACTTCGAAAACGTGGTAACCACCGTTGGCGTAACTAGCGGCGATGGCATGACAGGCGGAACGCAAGGACCGCATCTTGCGGAAGTCAAGTTGATCTTCTATGACTTCGCCACACGAACCAGGCCCAGCAAGGAAATCCTCAATGAACTTCGCAAGGAGGTCTCCGGTATCGCCGGAGCGGAAATCCGCATCGTCGAAGCAAACGAAGGCCCGCCCACGGGCGCACCGATAACCGTGCGAATAAGCGGAGACGATTTCGACATCCTCGAAAGACACAGCAAAGAAGCCGAAGCCATAATCGCCAAGATCCCAGATATCATTAACCTCAAGAGCGATTACGAAGCGTCCAAGCCTGAACTGCCGCTGATCATAGATCGCGTCAGAGCGAGGGAAGCAAACATAAGCACCGCAGCCGTGGGCAACTTCCTGAAAGCAGCAATATTCGGTATGGAACTGGGCAAGTACAGACACTTGAATGATGAATACGATATCACGGTTCGGCTCCCACTCGAGCAACGACAGAACCTTGACGACCTCCTCCGCCTTGACTCACCCAATGAAGAGGGAACGCCTATCCCTCTGAGTTCTCTGGGCAACTTCGAGTACAGGGGCGGCTACGGTACGATCAGACGAGTGAATCATCGACGCGTGATTACGCTCACTGCCGATGTCCAGAACGAAGACAAAGAGAACGAGGTGCTCAAGAAGGTCCAGGACAGTCTGAGTGAGAATCTGACAATGGCACCTGGCTATGAGCTGAGCTACGCCGGCAAGAAAGAGGAGCAGGATAAGGCCTCCGCCTTCCTGAGCAAGGCCTTCGTCATCGCGTTGCTGCTGATAGTTATCATCCTCGTTATGCAGTTCAATACACTATCCGCACCGTTCATCATCATGACTACGGTCATACTGAGCCTGATCGGCGTATTCATCGGGCTGCTGGTGTGCAACATGCATTTCGGCATCATCATGACCGGAATCGGCGTGATCTCGCTGGCTGGCGTGGTCGTCAACAACGCCATCGTCCTGCTCGACTGCACAAGGAGCCTGCAGAAGCGGGGTATGGAAGTTGTCCAGGCCGCAGTGCAGGCAGGCGCAACAAGGCTTCGTCCCGTGCTGCTGACAGCCACCACTACCATTCTCGGACTGATCCCGATGGCATTGGGAGTCAGCTTCGACGTACACACGTTTGTGTTTTCCACCAAGAGTGAATCCTCACAATGGTGGGCGTCAATGGCGATAGCAGTAATATTCGGCCTGGCATTTGCGACTGTCCTCACACTGATCGTAGTACCAACGCTCTATGTGTCGCTATACAAGATGGCGGCCCGGTTCGGACTCGGCGGACTGCACCGCCCCGAAGGCGAACACGAACACGAAACAACCGAACTGGAAGATTATTGATATTGATCCGAACGAGAAGGGGCAGGCTTTCGCTAAGTCTGCCCCTTTTTTGCGCCAAACAAACATTTCGCCAGAATCCACATCTCATCTCACAAATTCCCAAATCATAAGCAGTTGGCTCGCTCACCAGCCCAACGATTCAAACTTCCCACAACACTGCTTCAATCCACACAAACTCTTGCCAACACAACATTAACAGCAACACAGCCTACTTGCCCCACCTGGCCCAACACCCCCGCCGGTTGCCATTTCGCATTGACATGCCCTCGAAATCCCGATATAAGTGATATTGTCGTAGAACAGTGAAACAGTTATCCCTCTTGGAGGTCGCCGGTGACCCACTCTAATACATCTGTCGATGTCGTCCACGGCAACAAGATTCCTCTTTATCTGCAAGTGGCACAAGCACTTAAGCAGCGTGTGCGAACGGGCGACTACAAGGTCGACCGCCCTCTTCCTTCCATCCGCCAGCTCGGCAGGGAGTTCGGTGTGACCGCCAGCGTTGTCCATCGGGCAGTGCGTGATCTGGAGAAGAGTGGCATCGTCACCACGCAGCATGGCAAGGGAATGGTCATCGCCACAGAGGACCCCTGCGAGCAGGCCGCCATCCTTTTCGGCTTCATCCATCCTTATGTATCGAGCATCGAATTCAACCGCTTCGTGCTCGGAAACGTTAACGAGGCATTCGAAGACCGGGCAAACCTGGTGCTGACGCGGACGAGCAAGAACGACCCGGCCCGCGAGCGCGAAGCCGCCAACCACCTGATAGCCAACGGCGTCAAGGGCCTGCTGCTGTGGGGGGTCACCGACGACACCAACGGCCAGCACTTCACCGAGCTGGCCCAGCGAGTTCCCATCGTGTTGATCGATCGATTCATGAAGAACTCCGATCTGCCCGCGGTGGTGGTGGACCACTACCGCGCCGGGCAGGAGATATGCCAACATCTGCTGGCCAAGCTCAGCAGAAAACGCCTGCTTGTGCTGATGGACAATCTTGAGATCAGTGCATATGACGAGATGATCTCAGGCTTCGAGGACGCCGCATCCGCCTTGGGGCGCCCTTCAGATTTGACCGTACTCAGGTATCCCATGCTCGACATCGTCGGCCCGGTCGCACATCGCGACTTCTCCGGCGTGCAGGCTTATCGCGATAAGGTCCAGGCCCTCGTGAAAGAGGGTGGATATGACGCCCTCTTCACCAACCACGGCCCGTTCCTGGACCGCGTGATCATCGAGACCGGGCTCATAGATGAGCTTGGCGACCTGCAGCTTGCAACGCTCTCCAACCAGGAACTCCACACCGGAAGCAAGCGGTTCTGCGAGATCGCTCCGCTCCAATGGGACATGAACGTGGCCGACATGGTCGCCATCGGAGCCGACATCCTTCAAGAACTCATCCTGAACCGCCGCAAAGAAAACAAGGTTATTCGCCTGCCCATGAGACTTCTTCAGAACTCAGAACAAGGACTAAGTATATGAAACGTTTCACAACACTCCTGATACTCGTCACATTGCTCCCACTACTTGGATGCTCCTCCGTTCAAGCAGCGGTTCGTGAGCAAGTATGCCTCAATGGTATCTGGAAATTCTCTCCAGGCAGCCACGATCAAGACACACTCGCCGCCGACGCCAAGTCCTACGATATCCCCGTGCCCTCGTTCTGGGATTACATGCATGAGTTTGGCATCAAGGCCGACTGGCCGCGCGAGCTGACCCGCGGCTGGTATCGCAGGCAGTTCAACGTGTCCCCCGCGTGGAAAGGCAAACGCATAACGCTTAAGTTCGATGCTGTCCGCTATGTAGCCGAGGTGTTCGTAAATGGCAAATCCATGGGCAAACATATCGACGGATTCATGCCCTTCACTGTGGATATCACCAATGTGGTCCGACACGACAAGCCCAACGATCTGCTCGTGAAGGTAACTAACTGGAAAGGCCTGCTCTACCCGGATGCAAAACACGTCAAATTCCCGCCCAGGGTTGTCATTCGCTACAAGTATGCCTTCTTCGCCCCCGCCGGGCTACCCCCGCGCGTGGGCAACCAGGCTGGTATCTGGCAGGACGTCTGGCTGCAGGCAGGCCCAAAACGCAGGATCGACCAAATCAAGATCAATACCTCAGTCACAAAGAAAACGCTTGGCGTTCGCGTGTGGCTGGCCGGCAAAACCGGCAAGCTGCGAATCAGGCATGAAGTGCTCGACGGCGATAAGGTAGTCCTGACCGCCAACGGGAAGACCGGTTCCGGCAAGATGATGATCATCAGTTGGCCCGATGCCAAGCTGTGGTGGCCTCACGACCCCAAGCTTTATCACCTTCGCACTCGCCTGCTGAACGATGCGGGCAAGGTGGTAGACGAAGTCACCACGCGATTCGGATTCCGCGAAATTCGCATCAAGGGCCGCAATCAGTATCTCAACGGTGAGCGTCTGAACCTCCGTGCCGACAACTGGGTGCAGATCTCGGATTGGTGTGGACAACTGGCGTTCCGCAAGGAATACGCAAAGAAGATGTTCGAGCTGATGAAGCGATGCAACATTAACGCAGTTCGGGTTCACGGTAGCCCAGGGCCGCCATCCACACTGGATGCCGCCGACGAGGTCGGTATGATGATTCTCAACGAGTCGGGAACGTATGGGTCCGAGGGCCACATGCGGATGGCCGACGCACGTTTCCAGAAGAACAATCTCCGCCACCTCGAGCAGATGATTCGCCGCGACTGGAACCACCCTTCCGTAATCGCGTATGCCCTGTCCAACGAGTTTGGCGCACCGGCGAATCACGATCGCGCAGTGCATCAAATGTCGAGAAGGCTCGACCCGACGCGAATCGTCTACTCCGACGGAAACACAAGCAAGAATGCCGACGTATGGTGCGGCCATTACACATACCACTGGGCCCGCGAAAGCCAGCTTCCCAACACCGCATACTGGTTCGGCGACCCGGCAGACGTGAAACGCCGAATGGGGCAAACGCTGGAGTCGATCAAACGCCCGACATGGGTTGGCGAATTCTACAATGTGGACACGACCGCCAATTCCCCGGCGTCATCGGTGTTCTTCGGCCCGAAGACCGCCAAGACCCCCCGCCACGCCAAGCGGAACCTGCATTTTGAAACGCTGCGATTCGTCACGGAGGGTGCACGTTATACCGGACTGGCCCAGATAAACCCATTCTGCCTGATTCAGCACATCATGTCGTTCTCACACACGAAGGCCAGAATCAAATGGCCCGACCCCACCGCCCCCGGTATTAAGCCCACGCGTCCCGGCTCGATGACAGTGAACCCTGGTTACCTTCCCGGCCAGCAGTACAACTGGCTCAAGAGCTATCGTGACGTGCAGTTCGCATACTGCCCGATGTACGCCTATACGAAGCAATACGCTCACACCTTCTGGAGTGGCGATACCGTCAAGCGTCGCATCACGTGCTTTAATGATGACATGCGGAAGCTGCCCAAACTGGCACGCTGGTCGGTAACGGTTGGCGGCAAGCAGATCGCGGCCGGCAAGCAACAGATCACATCCAAGATCGGTTTCCGCCAGGATTTCGATATCGAGTTCACGCTGCCTGAAGTAACTGCCAAGACCACCGGCGTAATCAAGCTCGCCGTGGACGTCGACGGCAAACAGGTGTTCGCAAACAACCTCCCCCTGACGATATTCCCCAGTTTCCACAAGATCGCCACGAAGGCGGCGAATGTCGGCCTGTGGCGTGTGTCGAATACCGGCAAGCGATCACTGAAATCCCTGGGCGTCAGCGGGCGAACCGTGAGCGGCATCGACGATCTGAAGGGATTGGATGTCCTGATACTCGGCCGCAAAGTAGCCGGCAAGGGCAACGCAAAGGGATTCTATGAAGCCGTTGCCAAGTTCGTCGGATCGGGCGGGACGGTAATCGCACTTGCCCAGGACAATTTCCACTGGATGCCCGGCCGTCTGGAGATGGACAAGGATTCATGGACCACCATCGCCCACCCCGCCGGTGACCATCCGATCACCGCGAGCCTGAATACCGATGACCTGCGGTTCTGGGGCGACGATCACACCGTCGCACGCAAGAGCATACGCCTGGAAAGACTCCCCAAAGCGTCCAAGGGTATTGTCGTCGCCGGTTCTGCGATGGGCCTGATCCACGCGCCTGTGGTTGAGTATCGTTATGGCAAGGGTGCATACATTCTCTGCCAGATGCCGGCACTGAGCAAGAGCCCCACCGAAGGGGCGGCCGGCACGCTGATACGGAACATGGTTTCTTACGGTCTGACTCGCAAGAGAACGCCGGCCGCGCCGCCAAAGGCGTTCGTCTATCGTCGCCTGTGGGAAATGCAACTGCCCAACAGCGACGTGATACCGTCAGTAGAACCGAACCGTCACACGCTCGACCCTACATCACAGATCTACGGTTCGGACAAGCCCGTGGTCGGATGGTTCCGGACGAACAGCTTTGCGGAGTGGAAAGTGAAGGGCATCCCGAAGGGGATCGACAAGGTAGACATTCGCCTGCACTTGCGGACAGGCGACGGCGGCCACACCAAGAACCAGATATTCCGGTACTCGGTAGCAGTCAACGGTAAGCCCGTAAAGATGCAGAACAAATACGAATACGAACGCGAGACGTTCGACTCGTTCCAAGGTTGGAAGATTATTACCGGATCAACATCGTCAATCAGGCCGGTAAAGATACGCAATGGTGATATAATCAGAATCACAGCCCACAAGGCCTGGGCAGCAATCATCACAGTCAGGCTGAGCGGCGAGTTCACATCAGGACAGGTGCCAAAATGAACAGGACACTTCAAATCAAAAACTCTGCGGCCCCGCAGGCCGGCGTCAGCAAGCGAAATCTCGCCTTCACGCTGATAGAGCTTCTGGTAGTAATCGCAATCATAGCGATACTGGCCAGCCTGCTGCTGCCAGCAGTAAGCAAAGCGCAGGATCTCGCCAAGCTGACCGCATGCGGTGCGAATATGCGAGCCATCGGACTCGGCGAGGCGATGTATATCAACGACTTCAATGGCACGGTACCCCCAGGTCAGACCGTTGACTGGAGATACTGGGACCGCGAACTGACAATGCGCTACACCGGACAGGAGAGCTATATTGGAGGGATTGAAGTGCTGGTATGCCCATCCGACACAACCGAAAAAGGGACATTGCCCGCGACGATCGCAAAACCAAAACGAAGCTACTCAGCGAATGTTTGGATGCACGGTGGCCCCTGGTATGGCGGAATCGATCCGGCACAAATATCTGACATAGATGATCCCACGACGACAGTGTCGATAACCGATATGTGGAACGCAAATAACGTGTACGACTATAGCTTCTATGCACTCTGTAGTCTGCCCAATCATCACAATGGTGCCAACCACATGGAGACGACTCGGGCCAACGAACTGTGCTTTGACGGACATTATGAGACATTCCACTTCGATCAATACCCGGCGGTGGGATCGGTGAATGAGACTGTGATTTGGGGACATCCTGTCTGGATGCAGCGATTCCGAGGACTATGACCAACTTTCGGCGATACTTCACGTAGACGCAGAACCACATGATAGCTGGCTTCAATAACAAAAACCCCGGTTGGCGAATTCATTTCGCCAGCCGGGGCTTTTTGTGTGTTCGCGTTGGGGAATGCTGCTAGCAAAAACGGGGACTGTACCGATGTTGGGACTGTCCCCGCTTTTGCGGTCGACACCGTCTCTGTTGCGACTGAATCACTTTCTAGTCTTGGCCTTGGCGCGGGCTTTGCCCAGATCGAAGCGGTGCTTGAGTGGTTCTTGCGGCCGGCCGTTTTTCGCCATCGCCTTTAGAATCACCTTTGATCGCTCGGTGAGTTTGACGGTGGCGGGGAATTCGTTTCTGGAGATAACCTTCCCGTTGTGCATCATCATGCTGTCCGGGCTCCAGACTGGATTCTCATGCAGCGAGTGGAACGCCCAATCCCATCCGTATTCCTCGAACATGTCTATGCAATCCTGAACATACCGCTCGCTGCCGGGCACGAATGCACCCGCGCTGAACTCGCCTACCCAGATGCGAACATTGTGCTTGAGCTGGAAATCGCGGACGGCTGCGTATTCGCGGCGGAGCTTGTGCTTATCCCACCTGCCTGGGCCTACGGTGCTGCCGGCATCCGCAAAATTGCCGGGATACGATTTGAACTTGTACCCGCGTGCCCTGTTGCGGAATACCGCCCCATCCTGGATCGCCTGATGCGTGAAATCGAACGGCTGATACACGTGCGCGGAATAGATCACCTTGTTTGCGGGATCCTTGAGCAGCGGGAAATCGGCGAATCCCCAGCAGTGCGAACCCGGACCGGTCTCGACGACTATCCACGCCTTGGTATTGATCCTGCGGATATCATAGATCAGCTCCTGTGCCCATTTCCGCCAGTTGGCGGGCTCTTTGGGGAACTGCGTCATGTCGAGCGGTTCGTTCAGCAGGTCAAACCAAATCTCCTCGTCGCGATCCGCACAGACGATCGCAAGCTCTCGCCATACCCGCTTGAGTTGCACCAGCGTCGCGGGATTCTTCCAGACGCCCTTGCCCGTATACTCGGCCCCCTTGAAGTACGGTATGGTGTGAACATCGATAACCACGAGCAGGCCCAGCTCCTTCGCCTTGTCCAGATACGCAGGCAACTCGCGGAGGTAACGGTCCCACGCCTCGGACTTAGTGCACTTCCATCGCTTCGCCAGCTCTCGGGGATAAATCTCAAAACGAACGTGATTCGCGCCCCATCGCTTGGCCGCTTCCACGAGGATCCCATGGTCCGGGAGTACCACGTTAAACCCGCGAAGTCGCGTCTTGTGATTCACTGTCTTGCGATTCGGTATGGCTATGGGCCGTGCTACGCTGCGGGCGGGAATCAGATTCGGGCCTTCAAAGCGAATCGCCGCAATCGTGAACTTCGCACTGCTGCCGCGCGGGACAGACCCGTAGATGAATCCATGAGTACTTATGCTATCAAGAGCGATTTTTGTATCGGTGATGGGGTGGTTGGTATAGATCGCGGCGTTTGCGTTGAGATACAACTTGGCCTGGCCATGGAGTTTTGCTCCCGACCAGACTGCGCCAAACGGATGCGCCACGTTCGGATCGCGCAGATTTATCGCATTGGTCCTGCCCGATTGCCCTGTGACATACAGCCCATCGCCGGTACCTCTGAGGATAGCACCGGTAATTGCACCGGCATTGCGTGCGGACCTGCTGCCCCAGCCGACACCGATGGTTGCATTGCCTGATTTCAACTGCTTGTTGATATCGGCGGCTGGGCCCGCGAGATAACACGTGATCTTGACATTGCGCGAGTCCGTGGCACCTGTGGTGTTCGCAGGCATCCCCACCGCAAAGCTGCTGTGCTTGTCATTGAGCGTTACCACCAGACCAGCCGGCGTCAGTTCAAGCGCCGCGATCTCGTAGTTTGCGTTGGTCCCAAACGTCGGAAGGAAGAAACCGATCGCCTTGCCGTTTCTGTCCTTCACACAGCCGGGCATGAGCGAGACCGCGTCAGAAAACTTCGATCCTTTCCCATCTGGATGCTGGAAGTCAAAGGTGAAAGATTCTGCCAACGCGGTGGGCGCGACACATAGCGCCATCAGCAGCGCAACTGCGACTCTCGTTGTGATTCTCATTCGGAATGATGCGTTCACGGAAGCTCCTGTCTGTACAAGTGGATTGCTAAAGAGGAATATCGGTTTGCCCCGGCGAGGCAGGCCGGCGTGCTTGCAAAATATTACTACTGCAGACAACTACCACCAGTACTGCGTTATTGGCAGCGGAGTGGTCTTCTCGTATGTCACATGCCAGTCGAACCACAGGTAGTTGTCGCCGCCGTCGTGGCGATGGGCGACTGCCATATCTATGCTGACTGGGCTGCCAACCATGCCTGGGATGCTATGAACGTATACCTCACCCCAGTCGGAGTCGACCATGCAAACCCTGTCAACGGGATTCTCCATTGAGTCATACGCATACGGCGTCCCGTCGTAGGGAAAATACACCTGAGTCGCAGACCAGAACCCATAGTTCACGCGGTAACTGCCCTTCGTGAAGTTAGGCTCCACATCGGTGTTCTGATCACTCGGGCAGTAGAACAATTCCTTGTTCTCGTATCTGCCTCCATAGACGACGTGGCGGAGAGCGTCATACCACGCCCACCATGTCGTGCTTCTGATGCCATGTGGCAACTTTCGGCCGGGGCTTTCCTGAATGTACATCGCGAACGCTACGCCGATGGCCTTCTGGTTGGACATGCACACTGCGCGATTGGCAAGTTCCTTCGCTCTTGAGACCGCCGGCAAGAGCAGCGATGCAAGAATCGCGATGATGGCGATAACCACCAGAAGCTCGATCAGCGTAAACGCGGCGGCGCGAGCCAACAGGCCGCCTGAGCGAGTGCGGCTGCGCATGCTGCAGGACCGCGAGAATACGCGCCCCCGCCGCAAGCGACCCTGTCGGGCAAACTGTCTGGATTGTGCTGGAATATGCATGATCATTGGCGGTCCTTGGTGTGACTTTCGCGACCAACTGTTATACTCTTTGCTCTCATTCTATCAGGCTGACATATTATGTCAAGGGGTATGCGATAATAACGGAATGCAATGTCGTTGCCGCCACGGACGAATATCAGTATCGCCTATGTTTTCAGGGGTTATATCAGTCCATCGCCGCAATGTCGCCGCCAAATTTCCGCCATCGCGCATTGACTGGACGCAAATCATCTGTTATGCTCACAGTATAACTGTTAGAGATTCAGCTACGGGAGTCACAAATTGAGCCCCAACGTCGGACACAGAATGCCCCTATATGAAGGTGTGGGCCAGACAATCCGCCAGCGCATCAAAGCTGGCCAGTACAAACCCAACGAAACCCTGCCCTCCCTGCGTACCTTGGGCGTGGAGTTCCGCGTCAGCACCAATGTGATCTATCGGGCGCTCAAGTCCCTTGAAACCGACAAGCTCATCGTAACCCAGCACGGTAAGGGCGCACTGGTCATGCCGGACGCCAACTGTATTAATGATGCGATCTTCTTCGGCGCGATTCTTCCGCTCGGCGACGAGAGGATCTTCGCCTCCCAGATAATCCTGCACGCCGAGAAAACATTCGACCAGCGACGCAACCTCATGTTCATCCGCTCCTCGCAAGGCCAGGCCAAACTGGAAAGAGAAGTCACCCACCAGCTTGTCCGCAACGGGGTTTCCGGAATCCTGCTCTGGTCGGTGAAGAACGATCCCAATGGAGAGTTCTTCGACAACCTGCGAAAGAAGATTCCGGTGGTCCTGGTGGACCGCATTCTCGATGAGGCGAATCTCCCGGCAGTCGTCATGGACTACCACTCCGCCGGCGCGGACATAGTGCGCGCCATGCTGGGCGAAGCCGGCAGGAAACGCCTGCTCGTAGTAATCGATAACCTGAACATCTCAAATTACAGCAGCCTTGCCGATGGCATGCAAGACCAAGCCCGCAAGATGGGCCGGTTCGACGATGTATCGATCATACAACTGCCCCTGACCGATCTGATCACAAAACTCAACGTTGCCGACTATAGCGATATCGAACGCTTCCGCAGCTACGTCGCCCAGCAGCTCCAAATGGGCGAATACGACGCCGTATTCTGCCCGCAGGAAGAATTTATCGAATCGATCATCATAGAAACCGACCTGCACACCCAGCACGGTAACCTGCTGATGGGCTCGATGACCGGCCCGCTGCTCACGCGATCAAGGAAGTACTACGAAGCCGGAGTTATGAGATGGCTCTGGGACTTCCCAAAAATGATATCGACAGCCGTCGATGAACTGCAAAAACGGGCGTCCAACCGCAAACAGGCCGCCCAGACCATCGCCATCCCCATCCCGCGAGTGAAGGCAGACGCCTCACCCGAACTCGAGTAAGTGCCGCCGGGGTTTTGCCTTGCTTCGCAGCCGGTGTGTGTGGACAATCTGCCGGATGAACAGGCGAGTGTATTTCATTCTGGGCTGCACGGCATGTGGCAAGGCGGCGGCCGGGCAAGAGCTGGCACGCAGACTCGGCGCGCAGATCATCAGCGTGGATTCCATGAAGATCTATCGCCGGATGAACATCGCCACGGCATCTCCTTCGGCTGAGATAATGCGGGAAACACCCCACCATTGCGTAAATATCGTGGAACCGAGCGACGGCTTCTCGGTGGCGGATTTCATCAGGTGTGCCGATACCGCAATCGAGACCATCTCCGCCGCAGACAGCATCCCGCTGGCAATAGGCGGAACCAGCCTGTACATCAAGGCCCTGTCAGAAGGCCTGTTCGAGGGCCCGTCGGCCGACGAAGAGCTTCGCGCCGAATTCGCGAGGCGTATCGCTTCTGAAGGCACGGCAAAGCTCCACGAAGAACTGGCGGCAGTGGACGCCCAGGCGGCAACCGAGATCCATCCCAATGACGAAAAACGCATAATCCGCGCACTGGAAGTATACAAGCTCACGGGAAAGAGCATTCGCCAGCTGCAGCAACAGTGGGACGCCGGCCACCAGCGCCATGATTGCGTATTCATCGGCCTGCGGCGAGAGAAGGAAAGCCAGTCGCGCCGAATAAACGCTCGCGTAAAACGGATGGTGGAGATAGGCCTCGTCGAGGAAGTTCGCGCACTTTATGCCGAATCGATACCACTAAGTAAACAGGCCGCCCAGGCCGTAGGCGTAGCGGAACTCATAGCACACTTCGAAGGCAAATGGGACCTGGACCACGCCCTCGAACGAATAAAAATAAACACCCGCCAGCTCGCCAAAAAACAGCGAACGTGGCACAGACGGTTTACCGGTGTACAATGGTTTGACGTTGAAGATACCGACACAGCCGCCACGCTGGCGGACAAGATCATGCAAGACATAGACTTCGGCAGGTGACGCTTCGTATATCATAAATTCATGGATCACAATCTGCCAGTCCCGATGCACATCGGGAGCGGACAAGATCATGCAAGACATAGACTTCAGCAAGTAGGAAGCAAAATGAAATCAGTTGATCTCACAATAATCAGCATAGGCGCACTGAGTCAGAACCTGCTATGGCAGGAAACCACACCGCAGCGTCCCTCCCACGCAACCATCTCCCTCATCCGTCACGATGAGAGAGTAATCCTGGTCGATCCCTCACTGCCCGCCGAATTGCTGGAAGCCAAATTCAACGAGCGAACCGGCAAGACGCTGGCCGACGTGACCGACGTTTTCTGCACCACGCTACGACCCGTCCATCGCCGCGGTCTTAACGCTCTTTCGCATGCGGCATGGTGGTGCAGCGAAACCGAAATACAGGCGTACAGCCAGCATCTCGAAGAATTGGCGGGATCGGCCCAGCGTTTGAGCAGTGACGACGAAGCTACAATCGCCGCAGACATCCAACTGCTGAGAAACTTCCGGGCCGCGCCGGAGAAATTCACCGACCAGGTTCATCTGTTCCCGCTGGTGGGCGCTTCTGTGGGGTCGGCCGGTTTGCTGCTCACGCCCGCAACCAAGACCATACTCATCGCTGGAGACGCGGTGCCCACAAAAGGGCATCTCCTGAAGGGACAGGTGTGGTCCAAATGCACAGACACCGAAGCCGCGATGGAATGCCTGTCCGAAGTTCTCCAGATCGCCGACATAATAATACCCGGGCATGACAATATCATCCTGGCAGTCAGTTGACAAATGGGTTCCGTCGCGAGTGCGTGGGATTTCGCCGAGCACCAAGGAACAAAAGTGCTGGTCCCGATGTACATCGGGATCGAGGTTTTGTGACGCAGACGCGCAGGTGAAAGACCTGCCCGCCGAAGGAGGGCCCGCACGCAGCAGGAACAGCTTTTTCAACGGGTTGCCCACCACATAACACTTGGCTGAGAAGCATGCTGCACGTATAATCCAATTGCTGCCCCGCGATGGAGATGCTGGAAGACTGGAATTACAAGGGCTTACGCATCTAAATCAAAGCCCGTTCTTTTCTGTTTTGGGTTGTTTGGTCGTTGAACCCCAACGGGGTGGTAAGCAGTTAGCCGGGGTTGAGCGAAGCGAGCCCCCGGAATTGAGCACGAATAACATCAGAACCCCGACGGGGTGGCAAGAGAAGTATTTGCGTCGCATTGAGATTCGAATCAGGTAACTCCTATGCCTATTGTTCTTGTCAATTCGCAAGCCAGCTTCTCCCCCCGCCCCTTCGGGGCGGGGAGTCTAGAGCCATATCCGGGGGCTGCACCGCATCCCGATG
>CBDUQP010000097.1:0-14251 GCA_965369385.1 uncultured Phycisphaerales bacterium | reverse complement strand
TCAAGCGTTATATTGATTCCTTCTGCTTGTCGGGGCTTCTGAGGGAGGCGTCAATAAATGAAATTGGGATCTAGAGTTATCTCTAGATCCCAATAGTGTGGTCCACACCCTTTTCGGAAAGGCTAAACCTAAAAAGATAGTGTATCACCGCTGAAATTCCGCTTTTTTCACCGAAAACGGGTTATGAGGTCTGCTGCGTGATGGAGACGCGGAGAGGCCGGCCCTTGCATTCTCCAGGCGAGGGTCCAAAATGTTGGGCACCTGTCAATACATGACTTATGACATCTGCCCGGGAGGCCGAATCGATGCGCCCAAGCTGGCTTATTGCCCTGTTGGTGCTGTTGCGGGAGCGATGGTCCGCTCGCCGCGACGCCCAGATCCGATTCCTCACACTCCAGATCGAGATGCTGCGGACGCGGCTGCCCGGCAATCGGGTTGTGCTCTCCCCCACGGAACGCCAACGGCTGCTGAAGATTGGAGTGGAGTTGAACCATGACGTCCACCATACGATCCGGATCGTCACATTCAAGACCTATCAACGTTGGCGTCGTGAGAGACGCAACGGCCGACAGCCCGGCAAGGTCGGTCGGCCGCGTCTGACGAGATCGCTACGTCAATTGATCCTTCGCCTGGCCAAGGAGAATGCCGGCTGGGGCATACGCCGGATCGTAGGTGAAATGAAAAAGCTGGCGGTCAAGGTCAGCCGCAGCTCGATCCGCCGCGTCCTCGTCGACGAGAACATCCTCCCGGACCCGGATCGTCGGGCACCCAAAGGTGTCATGACACCATGGCGCAAGTTCATCGCCATGCATATGAACGTCATGGTCGCCTGTGACTTCTTCTGCAAGACCGTGTGGACGCCGCTGGGCCGGAAGACCGCGTACGTCCTGATGTTCATCCATCTGGACAGCCGAAAGGTGTTCCTCTCCCCCGCCACGTACAGTCCCGACGATGGATGGATGCAGCAGCAGGCTCGCAACGCCAGGATGTGGGCCGAGGATGAGGGGATCGACGTCCGATTCTTGATCCACGATCGCGACACCAAGTTCAGCAAGGCCTTCGATGAGCACTTCAAGCGCAGTGACGGCGGCGCCGTCCGAACGCCGTTCATGACACCCATCGCTAACTGCTTCGCCGAGTCCCGGATCGGCAGCTGCAAACGGGAGTGTCTGAACCACTTCTTCTGCTTCAGCCTGCGCCAACTCGACCACATCGTCCAAACCTACGGCGTCTACTACAACACATTCAGGCCTCACCAGGGTTTGGGGAACGTGCCACTCTGCGCCCGAGACGGCCCACCGACGCACGCCGACGATTGTGATCCCAGCACGATCCGACGCCAGACATGGCTGGGAGGCTTGCTCAGCCATTACACGCGTCAAGCAGCCTGACGTCACATGTCGAAGTCGTATCTGCCGGGCTGACGTATTCTCCTCGTCAATCGTCTCGCATGCGCGTATCATGGGCTATCTCGCAACGTTCTGACGCCCTTTGGGCTTTCGTTGGCAGCCCTGATCAGCAATCACGGCCGCCAGTCACCCCTCCCTTCGGGAGGGATTCACCCCGGAACGACATTTTGGCCCTGCTCCGTAGCGGTTCGTGGACCACCTCAGATCAGAGCTTCACGCCGCCCCCCCCACCCCGCAGGGAATTCCGCCCGGAACGACATTTTGGCCCGGCTCCGTTTGTGTTCGTGGACCACGTCACTGAACACCTGCCAGGAAGGAAGGTCGCTCACAGTTGACCTTGATTGAGAACTGACCCTTGACACCCGGGCAGTCCGGGGGTAGATGTACGCGCAGGTGCCACGTTTTGCTCCACTTTCTGCATCGCTGAGAAAGGCATGCGGACATGGGTGGGGAAGCGTAGTGATCGGTTGCCGAGGAAGCATTACCATCGTGACCACGGGTTACTGTTCCCCACAAGTAATCCTTTACGGTAATACGGCGTGCGAAATGATCGCGTGCTAAGTCGTGACGGCTAGCATCGTAATGACTTATATAATATAGGCTTAAACGATTAGGCTGCAACCAGCGTTGGAATGGCACAGCTTGTGCATGGTCAGACTCATGATGCCCGCATGGGGCGACGCGGTCGCGCCGACCCTTGTGGAAGGTTGTGGCCTCTAACCTCTATTGAAAGGTGCTATATGACCGCACATCGAACCGCGAAGAGCCTGGGATTCTTCCGTATGCTGCCGCTAACAGTTGCAGTTCTTGCCCTTTGTGTCTTCGGCAACATCTCCTGCTCAAAGGGCAGTTCTGGAGACGAATCAAAACAGGGCTCGGTCTATGACCGCGTCATAAAGTCGGGCAAACTTCGGGCCAGCTACGCCTCTTACCCTCCTTATTGCATCAAGGACCCGAACACCGGCAAACTGAGCGGCATCTGCGTGGAGGTGTTGGAAGAAGCGGCTAAACGCCTCGATTTGAAGGTGGATTGGACCGAGGATGTGGGCTGGGGAGCCATCTTCGAAGGGCTTAATTCGGATCGACACGATGTGTTCGGCGCCGGAATCTGGCGCAACTCGAGTCGTGGGAAGGTAGGGGATTTCAGCCGCCCTCTCTTCTATAACGTGATCAAAGTGTATGGTCGGTCAGACGAAACCCGTTTCACTTCGCTCGATTCGATCAACGATTCTTCCGTTAGGATATCCACTCTAGACGGCGCGATGGAAGATATCATTGCCCAATCGGACTATCCGAAAGCCGAACGAGTTTCCGTCCCGCAGTCGAACCCTTGGACAGACGTTCTCCTTAACATCACATCGAAGAAGGCCGACTTGACCTTTGCCGAACCGGCTGCGGTGAATCGGTTCCTTGAGAAGAACCCCGGCACATTGAAGGAGTTATTTCCGGGGCAACCGGTCCGGGTATTTTCCCTCACCTACGCATTCGCACTTGGTCAGCCAAAGTTCAGCGCCATGCTTGACGCGGCCCTGGAGGAGATACAAAACGACGGAACTCTCGAGCGCATCCTACGAAGATACGAGCAGACGCCCGGCGAGTTCTACCGCGTGGCTCCCCCCTATGTTCTTTCCAAGTAGGACAGCATCACCAGAGGAGCCTGTGTAATGTGGGAGATCCTTCTCAAATATCACGAAGGCTTTGCAAATGGACTGCTAGTCACTCTTGAACTGACTTGCATCGCCTGGGCGGCGGGCTTGTTCCTGGGAACGCTGGTCGGCTGGCTGGCTCATCATTTCGCCGGCACCGCAGGCCGCGCCCTTGCGGTACTTTCCTTCCTCGGGTCTGGCATTCCGGTCATCGTGTTGCTGTTCTGGGCGCACTACCCGTTGCAGGTTCTTCTTCGCGTCGTCATTCACCCTTTCATCACTGCTGCTTGTGTTCTTACCTTGGTTAACGTCCTCGCCATTGCCCAAATCGTCAAGTCTGCCTTGAATCAATTTCCCGAGGAGTTTATCACTGCCGCCAAGGTGTGCGGCCTGCCCCGATGGATCACGTTTCGCCGTGTCAGGTTGCCAATCCTTTTCCGGCAAATCACACCCTCATTGCTGAGCAGCCAGGTAGTGATCTTGCAGACCACGCTTTTTGCTAGCATGATTTCGGTGGAAGAGATATTGCGTGTGTCCCAACGAATCAACGCCACGGCATACAAGCCCGTCGAGATCTATTCCGCGCTGGCATTGCTGTTTCTGGCTGTTTGCCTTCCCTTGAATGGAGCGGCGATGCTGCTCAAGAGACGGTTTGACCGCAACTTATCCGAACGGTGAATTGCAGATGCTCAAAGCAGATTCGATTTCAAAAAGCTACAATGGCAATACGGTACTCGACGGCGTAAGCCTTGCTGTGGAGCCTGGCACTGCCTGCGTTGTGATTGGACCAAGTGGTGCCGGCAAATCTACGCTGTTGCGGTGCATCGGTCTGTTGGAGGAATCGGATGCAGGCACTGTTGTAGTTGACGACAAGACATACAAGCTTTCGGCAGACCACGGGCAAAATGGAACTCCTTGGCCCGAGCTGACCCTGGTATTTCAGCAGCACTTTCTTTGGCCGCACTTGACTCTGATGGACAACATCACCCTTCCGCTTCGTCATCGCATGTCTGAGTCAGAGATACGCGGCACACTGAATGAGCTAGTTGAGCTGTTCGACATGGCTGATTTCGTCCGCCGGTATCCCAATGAGGCGAGCTTAGGACAACGTCAGAGAGTAGCTCTTGCCAGGGCTTTCGCTCTGCGCCCGAAGTACATCCTTCTAGACGAAGTCACATCATCCCTCGATGTTGAGCAGATCGAGAATCTATTTCGTCACCTGATGTTCCTCTTGAAGAGCGGAATTGGAATCGTTGTCGTTACGCATCTGCTCGGGTTTGCGCGAGCAGTGCTGAAGAACGCGCCGGGAAGCGATATAGTGTTCCTCGATGAAGGACGGGCTGTCACGACGGGCGGACTTGAGCTTCTGGAGTCACCTCCGGCTGGCCGCATCCACCAGTTCGTGACGAGAATGAAGTTCGCCAGTTATTGACCTCTAGGCCGCTAATGCAACGGCTGTAGTATTGACGATGATCCTTAATCGGTGGATGCAAGAGGACTTCCATGAGGCCGAAGCGATCGGCAGAGGAACTGGAACGTCGGCGGTGGCAGGCAATGGCCTTGATGGGCCAAGGCATGAAGCCTTCGGCGGTTGCCCGTGCAGTGGGCAAATTTCGTGCCTCCGTAACCCGATGGCGGCCAGGAAGCGATGGATGCCAAGCCACATCCGGGTGGCGTGTCCTGCCTGACGGTCGGACAATGAATGCGTTTGATCCGCATGCTGTTGCAGGGCTCTCGCGAGCCCGGCTTGCGACACGGAACTATAGCCTTTACCAAGAGTTGCGGAACTGATCGCTGTGACGCTGGGGCTGAGTACTACCCCAGCGTTTTGGCACGCGCAGCGTGCCATGGGCTGGAGCCGCCGAAAGCCAGAACGTCGCGCCGACGAGCGGCACGAGCAGGCCGTTGAGACCTGGCGGCAGTAGGACTAGCTGCGGATGAGAAAACCCTTAAGAAAGGCGAGGCATCGTGTTCCTGGATGAGACGGGGCTGGCGCTCCAGCCCTTGGTGCATAGGATGTTGGCGCCCGAAGGCGAGACGCCGGTGATCTACCCCTGGGACCGCCACGACCCGTTAGGCGTGATAGCGGTCTTGAGACTCTCGGCCCAGAATCGTTGGACCTGGAGTTCGAACCGGCGTGTTCGATCGATCAGCCGCCCGCACCGAGTTGTTGCGGTCGTTCGTTCATGCTGCTAAACTACAGCCGTGACTTGTTGCAATGTCGCTTTGAAGATCAGTAGGAGTAACAACTTGTCGATTTCCAATCGCCGTTCAGTCCGGCTTCGCAGTGAAGCCGAGAGGCGCCGTGCCTTTTTCTACGCGGAGGCAGATGCTGATCTGTACGATGCGGCGGCCGATTTGAGCACACCGCTGTATAGCCTCATGCACCATGCACTTATCGAACTCGTCCGGCAGCATCGCGATTCACAGCCACAGCGAACGCAAAAGGCGCCGTTCTTTGTCTTAGACATCGGCTCCGGTACTGGCGCAGAGAGTATTGCTGTGTTGGGGCAGTTCCCGAAAAGTCACGTGGTTGCGCTCGATCTCTGCGAACCGATGCATGCCCTGTTTCGCCGAAAAGCCGAGGAGGTCATTGGTTCCGAAGCTGCTGGCACCCGTTGCCGTTACATAACGGGCGACGTTGCGGGTGCCGCAGGAAACACATCGTCACTCTTACATCCGCTGAAGGAATGGGGCCAGACAGATCCCTTCGACATTGTGATCTCTGCGTTGGCTCTTCACCATCTCACCACCACTGAGAAGCGGAAAGTTTATGGGCGAATTGCCTCCGTCCTCAAACCAGGTGGCCTCTTTGTAAACGGGGATCTGTTCACTTTTCAATCCCCCACGATGGCACGTATGGCCAATCAATTTGGCCTCAACTGGATCCGGAAGCAGTTCTCTACCCCCGATCAGCAGTTCAAGCACATGCGGGACTCGCTCGGAAAGAGAGCCTCGCCGATGATGCAGGCGTGGCTCGACCATTATGTAAACGCCAACCTGCCTGATCCCATCGAGTCTTCCGTGGATTCAGGCGCCGACACGGCGCGCGGCCTTAAGGGGCAGGCACGCATGCTCGTCGAGGCGGGTTTCTCGCAGGTGGCTTGTCCATTCAGGTACTGGGAAGTAGGTATTTTATGGGCGAAGAGATAACTCAGCGTGCGTCCTCCCTGGCGGATGTCGAAGAGGGCCTGTCCCTCCTACGCAACCTTTGCGCTTGGCACACTACTGATCTAGACACGACAGAGAATCGTCTTCGCGAACTAAAGAGGAAGCTCATCGCCCCCCCTTTTCCCAGCCTGTTCCAGCACTTGGGTGTCTCAGTAGGGGGCTTCGTCTACTTGAACCGTAGTAAACAGGAGCCGGAATATGGGTTCTTCAGTGCTGCTACAGCCACCCAAGACGACTCAATTGCATCCTATATGATCCCGTATCAACCTTACTCATGGACATCCGCTTCTAACGGTCCGCTGGACACTCCTCAACTCCCGAATAAGGACTGCGAGATTGTGATCGACTCGCTCTTTTACATCCACCGAAAGAACCAGAATCCGTTTCCATCGAGCAGGCTTAATACGCCAGAGTATTTGCAGGATCTTCCCATTGCAGGTTATCCATATCGTGGAGTGACTGGCGAGGAAACAGCTCTGGATGATGGAATACGCGTAGCCTATGGGGTCCACTACGTACCATATGGAGAACTCGTTGCGTTTACGCTGATGTGGCGTCGCATTCTTAGCCTTCTTACCTCCTCTGCATCAAATCCCTGGTTGTCCCCTGTCTGGCACGGCCGCGAAGAGGGCCCTGTCCTGTACGAATGCGAATTGGCGAGTGCTGTAAAAGGAGACCAACCACCAGATTATCTTCCTGGCCACAAGACACTAGCCCAATTCCTAAACAATCATTATGCGACTCACTCACGCGAATGGGAAACCGATTTATGCCACATGCAACTGCTGGGGACCTCCAACGTGGTTGCTCAAACGCAGAGACCGTTAGGTAGGTTTGTTGCAAACCTCGACCTCTCCTTCCCCGACGATATATCGGCCGATAGCCTATGCCGTCTAGCCGACGCACTTCTCGCACGTGTTTGCAATTTGACAGTACCCGCCCAGGCCCGGCCTGATGATCTCTTTACAACTCTTCGCCAGCTGCATGACAAGTCCCGATTTCCGATCCTGCCGTATTACTACTGGACCGCGATATCACATCGACCACGTACACATGCCGTCATACCCATCGTGGCTTCCGTTGTTGCCCCCATCGAGACCCCGGTTAACCATCCTATTGTCGGAATGGCCGTCGTGGGAATGCGTCCACTAAGCATACTGGACGGTACGTGGACGGACGACAATGAGACAAGAGAAGAGGCATCACGCCGGTGTGTCGCCATGATGGAACTCGTGCGATTGATAAGTGCTCCACAGGTTGACGTGATATATTACGACGAACTCCAGGTGCATGAAGCCGCCGCTGCGCAATACGTGAAGGCCATCGCAGGCTTCGAGCATGATAGCAGCAAGCGGCTTAATCCCATTGAGATGATCGTGGATCATTTGCTTCGCGGAGAATTGGCCAACGCCAGTGATACCACTAAAGCCGCACTAGAACACGTGAAAACGCAGGCGAAGCAAATCAGGATACGTATGGGGGCATACTCGGTTCTTGCGGCGGACTCGCCGAATATTCCCGATACAATGATGACGCAACTCACAAATGGAATCGATCGGTCTGAGCTCACTGGGTTTGTTCCAACTACCGTAGCTGATATCCTATCCGAGGAGTTTGCTGCTGCCGTGGTAAGGAGTGCAATCATGGGCCATAAGTGTTGCCGCACAATATGCGGCTTCAGCGATTCAATGCCATCTATCGTCGAAGACTTAACAGGCGCCGAGAGCCAATGCAGGAAATGGGTTGATGCGTCCGCAGGTCTCTCGTTCATTGTTCCCGCCAAGATACGAATGCCATACAAGAGCACCAGACTTTATGCTGCCTTGCGCATGCTATTCTGCGAGGTGATAGAGAATTACTGCAAACACGAGCTCATGCATCTTAACGATGAGAACGGCAAACAATCTTCCCGTGTCAATGTCACGCCGCCGCTGTTGCAGCTGGCCATCGACGTCGAGCGAGCGGTAGCCGGCGGGTTTCGGTGTAGCCTTCGTCTCACCTTTGTACCCTTCGCTGAGCCAACGTACACGCTTTCCGGGAATTTTACGGGGCTAGCCTCGATTAAACATGCCGCCAAGTGCGCGGGAATAGATATTCCACAGGCCGATTTCAGGCTTGGCTCGCGTACCGTTCGGCTGCCATTCTTCGAGGTGATAGGTCAACGCCACGTCTGGACTTTCACGGGAGTGCTACTTAGGAGGACATCATGACAGCGGAGGAGTCGCGAGTATTCAAATGGGAGGCGATCATTCTCGATGATCAACCGAGGCATCCCGATATGCCTGCGTTGCAGGCGGTGGTAGAGCAGGCGGGCTTCGCTTGCGAAGTCGCCGCATCAGATTTGAGCGGGTTGCGTGGACGCGAAATCATCACAAGGCTCGCTGAAGACGAGCTTCTGCAGTGCCTTCGGAGCAAACACCTAATCGTGGCCGATATGCTGTGGCAAAGTTGTGGCGATGCGGTCCCAAGTACCATCGATGGCAAATCATCTAGTATTCAGTCTCGAGGAGGTCTTAGCACACTCTGCAATCTGTTGCTGCATTCCGGTCCACCACAGGGGGACTCAATCGGTGACTCCACTGTCGGGTTGTGGCTCAGTGCCGCTATTTCGCATGAAAACACCGATGCGGAGATCGTGTTCAAGTCATCCAGCCAGGAGGTCACGGGTGACCCGAAATACTTGGCGTTAGAATACTTTGCGGACGCCCCCTTTGTATTGCTTCGTGTGCCCTCGGGAGAAACGGCCGACCCAACAGTGCTTCCGGCGAGGTTGGTCTTGCTACAACGACGTGCGTTGACATATAGCGAGGATGCCAAGGGGTGGTTGATCGCAGGGGTCTTGCTTCCGAAATTGCTGGGCTTTGAGACTATTCGAGGCTGCTGTGGCCCATTGCGTGACATGGATGATGTCGACATTAAGTGGGAGTTGGGCGAGGTTGAGTTCTTTCCTCAACTGCGAACGGCTGTGGGTGTAACACCACTGCCAATGAAGGAACAAATAGAACTCCTCATCGGCTTCATTGACCGCCGCGAGTTCCGCCTAGCCAGCAAGCAGAGAGAGGCAATCCACTCGGTGGTCCATTCTTTGAAGAACCTGCTGCGTTGCACCGAGCTGACAGCGGACGATTACGAGGATGCGCTCACGCGGTGCTCAATGGCTGGTTTTTCAGGCCAGGCGATCTTTCTGCAAGTGCAAGAGGCTAAGCGCTCGCGGCTAGTCGCTGACATTAGGACTGCCATCAGGACTGCCGAAGGCGTATTGGAGAATAGCACGAAGCAGTTGGACGAGTTCTGCGTCAAGCATGGTGGCTGCTTTGACTGTGTCGATTCGCTCATGGAAGTACCGCAGGAGGGTGGGACACGGGGGGGCGAGGTCGACAAGAAAGACCGTTTACCTTTCGATCATGCCCATTTGGTGCGAGCTGTCGATGCTTTGTACGACAACTTGAAAAAGAAGCCGCCGCAAGGCGGTGCAAGACATGAATTGGCCAGTTATCAAACGGCGAGTACACTGACTGTGGCGTACCGCGACAACTCCGAAGGATTTGCCGGTCTCGACAACTTAGCAACTGCGGTCAAACGGTCCTTGAACAAGACATCGCAACTGGACCGCGGTCTACCTCTGGCGCTATCCTTCCCATTCTATTACCCGCTCACAAGGTTGGAGGTGTTGATGAATACCGGGGAATGGGTGACCTTGTACCCGGCAGGACTGCTTGATGGCTATGACGCTGGCGGCGAGTGGCATTTTGGCGTGCGGTGGACGTTCACGATGGACTCGTCTGGACCTAGCCATGCTGTCGAGCCCAAACCGTCGTGAAGGAGGTAGCAATGCCTAGCCAAGTTGTTGTACTTGTTGACGATTCCAAGACGAATCCATTTTGGACCAATGAGTCAGCATGGGACGATCTGCCGACAGATTGGACCAGCCCTATCAAGATCGAAGTAGATGGCTTCGACATGGGGGATCCGGTCGAAGCGGTGAAGGCGAAGCTGCCGGAGGCCATGCGAGAGCATCCATCTGAATATCAGTGGTTCATTGTGACGGATTCGCGGTTCGGGAGCAACTCCCACGGTGGCGCTGACCTTCTCCAAGCTTTGCGGGCCGACGTTTCTGGGTTGCATCTGGCGTGGGACCGCGCCGTTGTATACTCCGAGAACCCCGAAGTTGGTGATGTTGACGCGACTCCAGGGGAGTTTAGGGCCGTATCGAAACGTGGCAAATCCGCTCTTGAAGCTCGTCGTATTCTGAGGTTCCTAGCCACGGGTAAGTACCCTGAACTGGACCCAATCCGTCTGCTGAGTGAGGCATTGCTGCCACTTCGATTCTGTTGCGACACATTACGCACATCAGTCGCAACAGAGCCGCTACGCCCGATGACAGCCTATGGCGTACCCGTAGGCGATCCGCACGGGGGCAACTACGTATTCGACCCTATGCTACTTGACCAGGGCGACCTTCCTAAGCCTTTTGGTGCCGCCACGGCTGAGTGTTTCGCGGAGATCGTCAAGCAGGAGTTCATGAGATACTACCGCTTCGGCATCGCGGCGCGATCTGACGGGGCGGAGAAGAGCGCTGAGTACGCTTGGCAGATTGTTCTCCAGAACCTGCACCCGTGGAACTCACTTCTGGCGAGCACGACAGCCGGAGTATTGCCCGCTGCCCGGATGCTGTGGGAGATCATCCAGACAGGAGGCAAGGTGGAGCTGCTAAGCCAACATCCATCCAGGCACGCCGATATGCTTGCTGCGAGGGAACGAGTTTGGGTTCGACGTCAGCTCGACAGTTCGCTTTCACTGCAGGTTAGAGCGGCGATGGATGGCGGGGTGACGCCGCTTGCTATGAGGCTCCTGAAGGAGTTTCAGGAGTTGGACGATGTGATGCAGGTAGCTTCTGCTGGTGAACAGTGCGCGAAGGAACCAACTCTGTGAGCATGCGATGAACTTTGAACACCTTCGTTCTGATCTGAGTCACGTCCTTCTTCGGCCGGGCGTGTTCAATCGTCTGTCCGTTCCTCCCGATCTGTGGTCAGATCCTAGAAAGAGCACCGAAGCTAAGATCGCGGAACTGGTCGATGGCTGGCGTATCCTTGGTAGCAAGCCAGATACGCTGGCCTATGTGCTCAAAGTGTGGAATGGCGCACCGAGCCCCCAAAACGGTGTGCCGCAAACCGTACGGGAAGTATTCGATGCTGCACATCAAGGAACTCATTGGCGGACAACGAAGCAATTCCCAGCATGGTCCACCGTCGCTGGATGGCTGAATGACATGGAGGCTGTTATCTCTCAGTTCATTCGCCCTGCACACGAAGTGGCGGACTTGGCCCCTGGTTTGTTGAAGGTTTTTTGGGCGAGCAGCTTTGCACTCCTCGATTTCGTCCAGGGAATGCAGAAGGGCAGCGATAGATTTGTCGAATACTTTGAACGGATTGGGTGATTCCATGCGACCTAACATTCTGCTAATTGACGATCAATGGGGAAGATCTGACGACCCCATGATCCCAGACACTTACGGCAGTCTGCCCGTCCGGTGGGTATTGGAGCCCGGTGCTGAGGATGGCCTTGGATATTGTACTGAGACGGCGATGAGGGCCGTAAGGCTGGCCCAAGCTGCAGTTATCCTGCTCGATATTAGCTTCGGATCAGTGGATAATCGACTTGGCGTCGACATCCTTCAAGCGGTTCGCGCCGAACAGCCGGCGGTGCCCGTGTTGATGCTTACCTCCCTTGATTCAGAGGAACATCGAGAGCTCGTCATTCGGTGTATGGAGTTAGGGGCAAACGAGTATATCGAGAAGGCTCCTTCACCCGAGCGGATGCAACAGATTCTCTCTATCTACACCGATCCGGCCGCCGACCAAGCCCTTTACGGCAATTCGGCGGCAATTCGGCTGCTGCGAGCCAAAATCGCTCGAGTAGCCTTTAGCGGTGAGACATCGGTCTTGATCACGGGCGAGAGCGGGACGGGCAAGGAGCTCGTTGCCCGAGCACTGCACAGGCAAGGCCCCCGCAAACGTGGGCCATTCGTAGTTAAGAACTGTGCGCACGCGGAGTTGCAGCTACTCGACAGTGAGCTCTTTGGACACGAAAAGGGATCATTTACGGGAGCACTAGGCGAAAGGAAGGGATTGCTCGAGGAGGCCGATGGCGGCGTGCTATTCCTGGACGAGATCGCAGACATGCCGTCAGAGCTTCAGGGCAAGCTGCTGCGCGCCCTAGAGACCCGGACATTTCGTCGTGTGGGCGGCAGCTCTGACCTCACCAGCCAGTTTCAACTGATATGCGCCACAAACCGTAACCCTGACGTCCTTCTGAAAGAAAGACGGCTCCGGGAGGATTTCTATTACCGCGTTGCAACGATGACACTTCACGTTCCACCTCTGCGCGAGCGCCTTGAAGACACAGTTGTCCTGGCGGAATGGTTCCTCAGACGCTTCAAATCGCGGGGCGGTGCATCGTATCCTGGAGACCATCTCGCGCCGGTCTTCCTGGCCCATCTGCAGCATCACTCATGGCCTGGAAATGTGCGCGAACTGCGCAATGTCGTGGAAAGGGCGATTATACTATCGCCAGAGGCGGCAATCGGAACCACAGAACTCATTGACCAGCAACTTGTGGATAACCAGGGGGCCCATACTGACAAACAGCACCATGAACCGAGCGTTTTGCCCGATAGCAGCGCGAACTGGCCGATGGTCAGGCTTCTGGCCGAGTTGCGGCTCGCGGTCGACGCACGTCGCCACATACAGGGATACAAGGGCAAGCAATGGAAGGCGGAGTTCATGCGCCTCATGTACCCGGAATGCAAAGCAGCCAATGCGAAGGGCTTTGACGACCTGATCAAGCGATTGACCCAGGGACCGTGGGGTTGTTCTCGGTGGCAAGAGTGCCCAGAAATGGCTGAGCTGATCGAGTCGCTTGGCAGTAAGGTGGGCATGTGACAAAACGACGTTGCATCCTATGCCAAAACTCCTCGCTTGCTGCGAGCCTCCATCCATGGTTGGTGGAAACACAAGCCTGTGATGTCCTAGAGGTCTCGAAAATGGTAGTTCGGGCGGCTCCGGGATACTCAAGGGTTGCTGGCGGCATGTTCTCTGCTGAGCGGCCTGTCCATAGTGATGAGCGTTTTGAGTATTCAGAAATACCTGAAGCCTTTGACGATGTCTCCAGGTGGATTAACGCCCAGTTGGTCGACAGCGGAAGTGACGGAGGTAGGCCGGAGCTTATCGTACTCACCGATCTATGCGGATACGGCATGGTGTCTCCGGATGATCTTAAGCCGACCATGCACAACGGATGGGCAACTGTCCTCGGCATGCTCATCCTGGGATTCCCGGAGGTGCGATGGGTTCTTATCAGTGGCACGCCCTCTGAAGGTTGGGGCCGCAATCAGTCGCTCGGCGGCAGAAACTTCCCTGAGAACGCGGCATTGTGGGCGGAGTCGCATTTTGCATTTGGCCCTGAACCGATGCGGATGGCGATGGATTATGCGTCCTCGGGCTGCGGAACGCTGTTCGATTGCCTGGGACTTCGTGACGCGGTTCGTGGCGCCATAAGTGCAGGGCGTGACAGCATAAAACTGCCTCGTCGCAAGGCACTCGCCGTGGCTATTGACGACGAGCGAGGCTACTCCTGCCTGCATGCCTATGCGGCGTATCGATTCGGTTTTCGCGCGGC
The DNA here is from genome assembly GCA_965369385.1 of uncultured Phycisphaerales bacterium. Lineage (GTDB taxonomy): Bacteria > Planctomycetota > Phycisphaerae > SM23-33 > SM23-33 > CBDUQP01. Next base: position 348 of record CBDUQP010000097.1, on the reverse strand, counting down.
CGCATTGGAGACTTTAGCATCGGCCGATCTACTCCTGGGGAGCCTGCCAAGGTGGCGCTCCGTACCTGATCCTGCGGTGGCCTTGGAAGACATGTACGTGCACTACGCTGATGACGCTGATGGCGGACTTGGTCTATGGCGCCTTCACGATGTGCGTGATAAGCGGTGGAGCCGGCTTGCCGCAGAGGGTGTCGGCCATCGTATCTTTGTCACTTCTGGCCAGCGACGTTCAGGCGATGAAGAGACGTGGGCGCAGAACGAAGAGTACCTCGATCAGCAGCGGGCAACCGGCATGCACATTGAGACGGTGCCCAAACCGTATGCTGGCATCTTTGGGCTTTGGGTGAA
>CBDUQP010000096.1:0-14415 GCA_965369385.1 uncultured Phycisphaerales bacterium | reverse complement strand
CGAATTCAACAATTGCCTGACGATTGTCCAAAGTCAAAATGGGAACCGTGGAAAGCACGTCCATTCGAGTGGTAGCTTGCAGCATTCGGAAGAAAGCACCGAAGTTATTTGAGATGAAACTGTATGTGACGCCGGTAGTGAGCGCATCAACATTGAAGTTAACGCCAACGTCGTTATTGTATCCTCCGACCAGATCGTTGTAGGTGAGATCAAGCCCCAACTCCATGGTATCATCAAGCGTAACATCCACGATAAAGACCTTGATATACACCTGCGTGCGAGGCTTGTCGAGCTGTTTGATGATACGTCTGATTACTCCCATGTTCTGTGGGGAAGTGCGAACCATCAGCGCGTTATTCTCGTCGTCAGCGACGATATGAACAGCCCCGAACGGAGCGCCGATGTCGGCCTTAATGAACTCGGCGGCAATTTCATCTCGCACTTCTTCGGCGAGTGAACCCCCAGCCACGTCCTTTATTCTCTCTTTGCGTTGGTCTTCGGACAGAGCCTTGGCGCCTTCGACGGTATACGGCATGGCGCGAGAACGGGCGAACAGTTGCATCAGTATATTCTTGGCGTAACTGGCGCGAGTGTTGCTCAGCGTGATATGGTCGGTCTGTTCACGTATCGAGTCGGGCACGTCGAGCAGCTTTATCAGTTCATCGAGCTTGTCGAACTGGCTGTAATCGTTCGTGCGAAGTATCAGCCTGTTGGTGCGACCCTCAACGAACGGAGCGATACCCAGCAACTGGCGTGAAGTACTGTAAATATAGGCAGCGGGCACGTAGTTGGGTTTGAATATCCGCGTCTTTATCGGAAGCGGTTTGGGCTTGGGGGCCGGTGGTTTGGGCTTGGGTTTCACCGGAGGCTTGGGCACTACCGGCGAGGGGGTGTCCAGTTCACTTATGATGAACTGCTTGATCGCGCCGATCACCGCTTCGGGAGCACGAATAATAACAGCTTTCATTCGCGGATACGGAACCGCCGACACGCGAAGTTTGCCCGAAAGCAGGGATATGTTCTCCTTGTCAAGCTGGCTCACAAGCTTCTTGACCAGTTCGGCATTCTGCTGGTTAGTATCGTTCAGGAGATCACGAGTCTGGAAAAGCTCGAGCACGATTCTGGCAACATCTTTCGGATCGGCGTGTTTCAGGCGAATCAGCTCCACGCGGGCAGCAGCCAGGCTCACGGGCACAATGCGCACCGCTCCTTCTTCAAGACGGGCAGATGCACCGTTTCTACGTAATGCAGCGTCCAGAATCCTTACCATCTGCGCAAGGGACACCTCACCGTCTGTCGACAGGGTCAGAGGTTCTGTGAGAGTTACCTCCTGGATAAACTGCACGCCAAAGGATTCGCCAAGCGCGTCAAGGACGTCTTCAGCCTTGGCGTTCTTGAAATTAGCACTTGCCTTGGGGGGTGCCTTGGTCTCACCTGCCGCTGATTGCAGGCTGGGTAGCAATATTGCTAACCCCAGCACTGCCACCGCCAGTAGCCGGTCTTGTGGTCGTTGAAACTTCATTGGAGATCTTATCCTCAAACTCAAGGTTTCTCGTAAACCTTACCTTGCCATCACTGCTCGTCCAGCGAATGACCAACATAAATGTTCCGCTACGCCCCGCGAGCCCGCCGCCCCAATCAAGCTGGAGCAGGTAACCGGGCCACTTGTCGTCCGTGAAACTACGTTGACTCTCCGATTCGTCTATGTCCCAGCAATAGATCGCCTCCGATGCAGACGAACGGGGCCGATGCACCACGAAGGCCTGAAAACGCCCCGGCGCCGCCACTCCGGCATCATCCTTGGAAAGCAATATCGCGCGAAGTGCATATCCATCTGGCCCGGCCGGCGGTCGCCAATCACGGTGACGATACCCCATGACAAACAGCATATCGCTAACATCAGTGCCACGTTTATCAGGCTCATTCACCCATTGGTAATACCATCTTTTTGCCAGTTCCCTGTTGTCGGACGCCTTGATGGCTTTGGGTGAGTCTGCAAGCTTGGCCTTGTCCTGACAGCCAACGGCTGCAATACACACCACCATCAGAACCAACTTCGCTATCGTTCTAAATGTGCCGAATGATCCGCTCATCTCACCTTGCTCTCTATCATATATCCGCTTCCGACGGGAATTGTCCGTTTACCATCGGCAAGGGTCAGCACTATTCCGCCCGGATTTACGCTCGCCAGTTTTCCGCTTCCGGCATCATCGCCCACTCGCACGCGCACAACCCGCTTGGCGTCAACAAGTCTCACCATAGCGAAACGTTTCTTCCCCGTCGCACATACGCCTACAACTTCAAAACTCTGCCCTTCCGCACCGCGGTCCACATCCAATGACTGGCTGCTCTGACCGATCGTAAGCGATCGACGCCTGCCCGCCACTTGCACTTCAACTCCCCTGGAATCAACGGCGACAACTGTCATGTTCACGAGCTTCTCCCCAGCGTTCACCCATCTGCTCACGTCAGTCGCAGGATACCTTATGAGCGCCGCCCGCTTCTTGCCAGAGCACACAACACCAACTAGCACAAACTCGTTCTTCACCTTCTTGCCGACGGGGGCTTTCGTCTCCTGCCTCCCGCTGGCGACAGCAGGGAAGAACAGGCTCTTTCTGGGGGTACGTTTTCGCGTGGGACGTGTTGTGGCCTTAGCCTTGGGCGATGGCGAGACGGCCGCGCCTTGAGCCCGCGAACAGAACCACACGCTGCAGACCAGCAGGCACGCGACGCACAACAGCCGCAATCCTGCTGCCGCCAATTGCATACGCCCGGTTTTCACCTGGTCACTTTTTCGCATCATGTTTCCTCACCCCCGCGCACAATCGTTGCGACCGTCAGCTTCATCCGCACAGTACGTTCTTCCGTGGAAGCTCGAAAAATCTGGACGCCATCTATCCTCAGTAATTCCGGACTGCTTTCCAGAATAGTGAGCATATCCCACATTTCATCTTCCGGTCCAACTATCGTGAATTCATACGTCAACGCCTGGAAACCGTCATCGATCTCCTTTTCGGCGATAAGTTTAGGAGTGGTGGTCTTGAGTGTGTCTGCCTTTGCGACAGATTCGAGATACTGTCGGAACTTGTTCTTTCCTATCTCGTCACCGCTCCTGGCCTTACTCTCCTGGCGAACAACTTGCGCAATTGAGTCGGGAAGTGCCGAATCCGTAGCCTTGCGGGCCTGATCCAGACGGACCTCCAGGCTGGCAATCTCCTCGTCAAGATCAGTTCGCGAAAAGGATCTTCCCAGCAGCGGAAACACAAACTCGGTGAGCACAACCACCATTATCAGCAGTAACGCGAGCGCCAGCAGCAGCCTTTCTCTCTTGCGTTCAAGCATTATTGACGCTTCCCTCAAAAGTCAATAGTGACCGGGATTGGCGTTCATTCTGGGCTATAAGTCCTTTGTTCGCGTTCTGGAGCCTTGGGTTTTCAGATTGGTTCGTGCTTCTGAGGGAAGCGTCATTATTGCCCGCCTCCAGCACCACGGTTATGGTGAAGCGTTTGGTGAAAGCCCCAGATGTTTCGGGGATGTCGTCAACCACGGCCAGTTCGGCCTTTTCGAACATCTTCGACTCGCTCAATTCCTTCACGAACTCGTAAAGTACCTCCGAATCGCTGGAATGCCCTGTCAGGGTCATCACCCATCGCAACTGATCCACGTCAAACTTCATCGCAAGGCGAGTCAGGTAGGCCTCGTCTTTGTCTGGAAAAAGCTCCCGGACCTCATCGACTACGCGGCTGTGCGACATTCTTGTGCCATAGTTCGCCTGTGAGACATACTCTCGCAACAGTTTGCATTTTGCTATGCGAGCCTGGCGGCTTTTCAGTTCGGGCTCTCGCCTGGCATATTGCCCGCGTAGGCTTTTCAGTTTCCGCTGCCTGTTGGCCAGGTCCACCCTCAACGCCACGGCAATAACCACCAGAAGCATCGCCGCCAGGGCGATAGCCTGCCGCCAGGTGAAGACGAACTTCGGACGTTTTGCCGGAAGCTTGAGGAAGTTGAGCGAACCCGATCGTGATGTTCTTCCGGGATGGTGACCCGGTTTGGCCTTGTGCTCCAGGCCTTCAAGCCCAAGCCCAACAGCGGCTGCATAGTCTGCGGGCACATCCGGGCCTCCGCCGGCCATCTCAACGCGATCTTCAACTGGAGATCCAACCGCAACAGGCACACCCAAACCGGACTGCAGCTTGTCCAGTGCACCATTGCTCAATTGGGGGCATATCACTGTTGCATATGCCGGCTCGACATTCAATCCGGATATTTTCGCCAACCTGTACGTCTGCGTTATGGATGAGACCACATCTTGCGACCGAGGCTCTGGCCTGACGCGGCTTTGGACTACAATCGGCGATCCATTATCAACAAGAGACAGCATAACACTGTCTTCATCGGCGACAATCCCCAACACCGGACCCTCTGTGTTGGATACTTCCAGAATTCCAAGCGCAGTCAGGCATGCGACAGATCGCAACTCGACCGCCACCAACTCCAGGGATGCCAAGGCTGCAATCTGCTGCATCCTGGCTATGTCATCGCGAGATGCCACGCCCATGACCTGGCCGCCGTTGGGCAAAATCCAGGAATCGGTGACATAGTTGAGCTTTTCGGGTGATTTCGCACTTCCGGATTCGCCTGGCAGACGACATTGGACAAAACCCCTGTCTGCTGGCAGACCGAAGATAGCCGACGTGGCGGTGAATCCGCCCTCGCGCAGCGCATCAGTCAGAGCGGAAGCCACCTGCCCCGCATCTGCGTCAACAGGGAATTTGGCGCTTGCCCAATGACTCATGACGACAGCCTGGGCACTCTGCGTCATCTGGACGACCTTCAGCCCGTCAGAGCAGAGATCAACCGCGAGGATTTCAAAACCACTAGCCATTATGCAAACGATTCAATCCATCTGCAAAGGCATATGCCTATCGATGGATCGCCTGGTGAAGTTCTTTGTCCCAATAAGGGACGGGGGGGGCCATAAGTCCCTGCCTGTCCAAATCATTCCTTAATCGGAGCGATAGAGGAACAGTCGTAAGGGGATTTAGGCCTTTCGGTTATCAATTATCGACCGCATTGCCGCTTTGTCTCCAGTCCATCCAAAGCAACACGGAACATCTCCGTTGATCCCGCTCAAGGATCATCAAGGCGCAGTCTTTGCTACCGCCGACGGCGGCAACTGGTGGGGCTCCATTTCGGCCTGAGTGCGACAATACATCGGGCGAATCGTCCTCGACAACCACATACGCCCTGAACTGGGCGCTGCGAGTGGCAACTCGCGAACACACCCCAACAAACTCTTGGGGCGTTAACACTTGCAGCAACCATCCGATGCTGCCAAGCTCGTCTGGCGATACCGACTCTCTGTGGGCAAGGATCGCGTCCACCCGCTCCTGATCAAGGCCGCTTATTGCACCAATCACCTCCGCGGAAGCAGTGTTGACGTTGACCAGGCCTACTATCACCTCACTGCTTGTGGTGGTTATCCGGTCAATCACGCCTGCAAGCTGCTCGGGACTGATACTCACATCCGTGCCCGGACCAATTCCATCTCCAACAAACAATGGGCGGGTAAGCAACTCGCCTGTGCTGCCATAAGGTTCGGCGGATCTCGCCTTCAGGATTGCCTCTATCTGCTCAGCAGTAAGAACTTCTCCCAGCGAATCGGTAATCTCCGAGTCGCCAGCTTCGTTAATATTTACCCTCTTACGCCCCTGTGAGTCAACATTCCTCTGGCGGGTATACACGGTGAGATGCCTCATTACAGCCGCTACGTCCGGGGACACCCCAAACGCATTACACCAATATTCACCAGCACTTGCAACTGCCACGCCATCACTATCGTCCACCGTAGAAGCTAGACTTAGCGACAGCGCCATTGCCAGCTCGCCATCGCTGGTAAATGGACCAATCTCGCCCACTGCGCTCGCGGCTGGCATCTGCTCGCTCGCACGCTGCCTCAGGCTCACAAACGCATCGGCTGCGGCGCGAGACATACCGCTGAGCCTGGCAAGCACCTCCGCCGATGCCACGTTCGCATTGATCCTGGCAGATTCATCCGACAGGCCCGGCGACATAGTCCCGCCACCGTCTGATCGCACGCTCACGGTCAGGCCGTCTTGCGAGAACCCAAACCCTGTGGCAGTGCACCACTGGTCCGCGGAAGTGTCGGCTGCGGCGCTATCTTCTAGCAGCGATGCTTTCGCACGAGCCAAACCGCTGCCCATCGCCTGACGAACCTTCATATCGCGACGGCGAATCCGATGCGAGCTCTGGTTCAGGAATACCGTAGCCGCAAGCGACAGGCAAACCACAGTGAGAATTACCGTGATCCACAGCACAAATACCAGTATCAGCCCCTTTCGGTGGCGGTAGCGGGTCATTGCTCTGCCCCCTGTCCCGACGATATCAGAATTCCCTCAATCGGAATCGAAAGCGTCCGCGGGTAAGAGTACTGATCGCCCCACTGCCCCGTCATACTGATATTCAACTCCACAAGCCGCGGCAGGGAACCCTTGTCGGCAGAGTTCCAACGCCCTGTCCACTCCAAACCGTCATAGAACCGCAAACTGAAGCTATCGACGCGGCTGAGGAGCACCTCGTAGGCGGCCTTTCCGGATCGCGAATCGCCCCTATCATTACCGCCCGATGCGGGCATAGGGAAGTCTGCATTCCACAGAGCGCTGGCCCGCCGACTCCGCCGCAAGAGCATAGCCGGCTTGTCACCTTCAGGCGGCATCAGGTAATAATACACCTGCTCGCCCGCAATATCGCCATAGGAGCAATTCGTTGATATCCGAAGCAGCCCGGCGTTACCGTCTGCGCCAACACCCACGAGAACCCCGCTCGCTCCGGGTATCTGGAGGCGAACATGTCGCAGGTCACGTCCAAGCCTGCGCACCAGCTCTCCGACGCTCTGGTCCGACTCCAGCATCGACGCAGTCCGCCGCTGCGAAGCAATTCCCGAGCGAACCACCCCCTGAACCGCCAGTGCAATGACCGATACAATCACCAACGTCAGGAGCATCTCTATAAGAGTAAAGCATTTCCGGTGAGTGGTAATCGCCTTCAACCTCCGTCCTGCTCATTCGTTGCCAGCACGCCACGAGTGAGGCTAACCTGGCTTTCTTCGCCGCTCCGCCGCCAACTTACCGTGCACACCAACTTGACTATGCCCGCATTCGGGGCTGCGGATCGCTCCATTTGCCACTGGTAGCTGATCCCTTCAGCGTCCACATTTCCGCTATCGGTGGACAATGCTCCCGCTGCCTGGGCTGCATAATTCAAACGGTCGGCTGCGATATCATAGGCCTTAGCGGATCGGTGAAGCTCAGCGCCAGCAGCGCCGAACTGCGCCAGGCTACCGAGAATCACCGTGAGCGATATCGACAACACCACAGCCGCCAGCGCAGCTTCTATGAGCGTAAAGCCTCGTCGTTCTGTTCTTGATGGTATTTGCATGTTTTGGAGCAAGTGCGGGGATCAGCAAGCAGCAGCTAATCCCCAGCCTGTTTGCAGTTCGCCTCCCACCAGGCATCCACTTCGATGAGGCGTTCGGGCGTGAGCACGTCGCCGGCCGACGTATCCACAAATCGCACGGCTCCACCTGGTTTGCGTATCTCTATTGCATGGGCAGCCGAGTCGTCGCCAACGCCAAGCAGGTAATCGCCATCCACGCCGCCCGGACCAAACACTATCGTCAGCGCCAAGGGTTTGGCTGCTCTGTCTGCGGCGACGTCTTCAGCCAGATTATTCAGCCTTATCGATGTCGGCGCATAGGCCCAATCGGCGGATACCAGCGTTGCGACACTGCCAGCGGAAGCATCCCGGCGATAGACGCTCACCTGATGGTCATTATCTTTGGGGGTGAAGCTCACCTCGTACCGGCAGCCTTCATTGGCGGCCTGCCACCTTGCCTGCCTAAGCAGGGCTACCAGTTCAGTTTGTGCGGACTGCCCGGAGACCTCTCGCCATATTCCGCGGCTGGCGGGATAAGCTATCGCCGCGATCAGGCTCAGGATTACGAGCACGAGCAGCAACTCCATGAACGTCAGCGCCCGCCTATCTCTTTTTCGTATTGCCGATATCATCTTCAGTATCCGGTTTTCCGTCCGGGCCCACCGAGAACAGGTCGTACTTCCTGGGGTTTACTGTGCCGGGGCATCGATAGACATACTCGCGGCCCCACGGGTCCAGCGGAACCTGAGTGGCTTCGAGGCACTCCTTCCACTTGATGACGGCAGGCAACCCAGATGGTCGTTTCACCAGGGCATTCAGGCCTTCCGATGTAGTCGGAAAGCGGCCGCAAGTCATCTCGAAAGTACCCAGCCCCCCCGAACAATTGCTCACCTGCGCCATGGCCGCCGCCTTGCGAGTGTCTTCGCTGACGCCCGTTATTCTCGGCAGCACAAGCACTGCCAGCAACCCAATAATCACGACAACGAGTATCATCTCGACCAGCGTAAAACCGCGGCTGCGTTTTGCGAATTCCTGTATTCTTTCACAATAGTCTGGCATCTGATTCCGGACCTCCGTCCTGAGAATAATGCGATATCCCAGCCCCGACACACCGGAGCAGGAGTTACTGATATTCGATTCCACATCCACAAATCGCCGGGACAACAAGTACACTTTATAAGCTCACTTTATGAGCGTATTCATCGACAGCACGGGCAGCAGCAATGCCATCACAGTAAGCCCAACCAGAACGCCCATCACCAAAATAATGGCCGGTTCCACAAGCGACATCAATACACCAACTTTTCGCTGAAAATCACGATACCTCTGGCTCGCCAGATGATCCAGCACCTCGCCAAGCTTGCCAGTTGCTTCGCTTACGGCGATCATCTCCATTGTGGTCTCATCAAAGACACTGCTTGTTCGCATTTGCCCACTGATCGCCTCTCCACGCTCCACCGCGTCGCCAAGCGCATCAACTTCGCCGCGAACCCGCTGATTCGAGACAACTCCTCGCGCCAGCCGCAAGCTCTTGAGAACACCCACCCCGCCCGCTATCAACAGTGACATCGTCCGAGCGAAGCGGTATGTCTCCAAGTCACGAACCAGCCGCCCTACAATCGGCAGCCTCAACATCACAGAATCCCATGACAGGCGAATGGCCGAAACGCGAAGCAATCCACGGCAAAGCAAAATCACCAGCAACACACCTATCAGCAGGATTATGAAATGCGACTCGATAAACCCGCTGACAGCCAGCAATGCCCGTGTGGCAAATGGCAGCGTGCGATGTGCGGATCGGTAAACCTGGACGAAGCGAGGAACCACATATGTAAGAAGGAACATTACCGACGCCACAACAGTAAACGCCAGCACAGCCGGATACGCCAGCTTGCCCTTTATCTGCTTGGATATCTCGCTCTGCTGCGAAATGTGCTCAGCCATGCTCGACAGCGTGTTCGACAGAAAACCGCCCGCCTCGGCTGCACGTATCATTGATATATGCACCTCGGAAAACACATCTCCCATCGATTCCATCGCACCGGCAAGCGAACTGCCGCTATTGACGATCTGGTTATTGATCGCCTCGGCAAGTTGCCCCAGCGAACGACCTTTCGACTGGCGGGATATCGCTTCCAATGCGCGACTCACTTGGCATCCGGCTTCGATCAGATCAGACATCTGCACCATCAAGTGGCGAATATCCTGCTTCTTGAGCCCTTCGATCCCGGCGGATTGGGCCTTCGCTGCGGCGCGTGATGTGCGGTCAGCCATCATATATCGCCGCCACCATCTTGGTCATCGTCCCGGATTGCCTGCGACATCCCCGCTACACCTCGCGTCAACCTGTATAGCTCTTCGAGCGAGGTGACGCCGTCGGCCACGAGTTTCATTCCGGCATCCTGCAGCGGAACCATGCCCTGTTTGACGGCCGCGGCGCGCAGGCCTGCCTGCCCGGATGCAGTTATCATCTCTTCCATCTCGGGCGAAACCGACAGTGACTCAAATATGCCGATCCGCCCTTTGTATCCCGTATGCCTGCATGCCTCACAGCCGCAGGCTTTGTATATCTGGCTGCCGGCCAGCATGGGATAATCCGCCACAAGCTCAGCCGCCAATGCGTCTGCCGGTTTCCTGCACTTCACGCACAATCGCCTGACAAGCCTCTGGGCAATTGCCACCTTCAGCGCGGAGGCTATCATGTACCACGGCGCACCCATGCTGGCCAGTCGCGACACTGCCGATGGCGCATCATTCGTGTGAACCGTCGCCAGCACCATGTGCCCGGTCATGGCTGCGTTGAGCGCCATCTGCGCCGTCTCGGTATCGCGAATCTCGCCGACCATAACGACATCCGGATCGTGGCGAACAATGTTCCTGAGCAGGCTGGAAAAGCTCAGGCCAATGGAATCCTTAACCTGTATCTGCGTCAGCCCGTCAAGACGATACTCAACAGGATCTTCGACTGCGATTATCTTCCGCCCCGGGATGTTGACATGATTGAGCCCGGCGTAGAGCGTTGTGGTCTTTCCGCTTCCTGTCGGCCCGGAAACCAGCACCAGCCCCTGGGCAAGTGACAATACATCCCTGAAGCTGGCGAGGATATCGTCCGGCATGCCAATCTCACCGAGATCGCGGAACTGCGCCTGGCGATCCAGCATTCTCAGCACCAGGCTCTCACCGTATATGCTCGGAAGAACAGATACGCGAACATCCACAGTCCGCCCCAGAACGCTCAGGCGCATCTGCCCATCCTGGCTGAGGCGCTTTTCAGCGATATCCAAATCCGCAAGCACCTTCACGCGAGTTATTATCGCCTGCTCCAGCAGTTTCACCGCCGGGGGAACGGGCACTTCCTGCAAAATACCGTCCAGGCGGAAGCGAACTCGCAAATCCTTCTCGTAGGGCTCTATGTGAATGTCCGATGCACCGGTCTTCACCGCTTCCACGAGTAATTGGTTAACGAACTGCGTTACCGATGCTTCCTGGTTGGAGTCCAGGTTCTCGTGAATATCCACAGAACCCAGAGCTGCAAGCTTCACCGGCTGATCCATCGCCGATCCGCCCGAGACAATCCGCCCGACCGTATCGGCCCCCAGCCCGTACATGTCCTGTATGTACCTGTCCACACGCGAGGGACACCCCAGTGCCATCTCAACCGCCGACCCAATAGCCGTCGACACATGATTGGCCTGCATCAGCATCTGCGGCCGCGATGTGACTACTATCAGCTTCCCGTTTCGCCTGGCAAGCGGCGCGACCCTGTTGGCCAGGGCGAACTCGCTCCCGACAGCCGTCGCCAGCCCATCGTCAGTATCGCTGGGGTCCAGCCGCGCCAGCTCCACACCCAGAAACCTTGCCATGAAGGAATAGACGTCATCCTCGGCGCTTGGGGTCTTCTGGACAATCAGATCGTAGAATGGCAACTTCGAATGACCCGCCTGCTCGAGGGCCCAGGAGAGAGTGGGTTCGTCAACGATTCCAGCTTCTCGCATTGCCTGCGCAAAGTCGGGACTGCTGCCAATAGGCCCATCGTCGATGTTCCGGCCAGGACCTGCCGGCATCGTGGAGGCATCTGAGGGATCAGCGGTATGGTTCGTGCTATGTCCAGTGTCGCCCATAGTGTGCCCGATATTGTAATGACCCAACAAGCAAGCCGCCACCTAAACTTCAACTCCACCCAAACACTAAGCCGCGCGAGAAATGCCACACACACACGCAGATTACTACCGATTTAGCGTTAAGCGTGGCCGACATCGCCGCACATTTCACCTCGGATATTGTGCAATGCGCCGTGACACAAGCAAGTGCACAAAAAAAGGTGCAAAAAGTTACACGAATGCCAAATTGTGCGCCATTTTGGATACTTGAAAATCAGCGGCTATTCTATTGCCCCGCCAGCCGTTAGCCATTACTCACTACCACAAACAGTGTAACATGTGTACCAATCGCCAAAAACCCCGATTTCCGCAACATTTTGACGCACAGGCCGGGAGATTCTCACAATTGTTTTCGCTTAACTCCACAAAATCCAAAAATTCCCCGCATCAAAACCCACCCCACCGGCCAGTATATTAACATATGACAGCGCGCCGCCGTCGTCTTTAGTCGCGATCCCGAAGTACATCGGGACCGCCTAGCTGCGGGGACATGTCCAGCTGCGGTAGTCCCGATGTACATCGGGATCACCTCTGGCGACCAAAGACGCACAGCCGCACGCCACATGCCACCGCGAACAGACCAACCACCAATCACTACTCCCAAATTCCGCTGATTCGCGATGTTAAACCATTTAATAGGTATGGTGTCCCCCGATTCTATAGAGGGTCCGACGACCCCAGAATGGAGAATTGCACCTTGAAGATGAAGTGCGATTCTTTTTTATTTTCTTTCTTACAGTGCCAGCAAGTGGCACTCTGGCTCTTTAGAATACTCCAAGTTGAAAGGGATGGCGATGTCAGGACCGACAGAAGAAGGTTACAGCAAGTGGCAAACCAAGTTGCGTCACTTGGCCATCATTGACCAGGAGATAAGGGCCGGACTGTATCCAAGCCGAGATGACTTGGGAAGAAAGCTCGAAGTGTCGCGGCGCAGCGTCCAGAGAGTTATCGATTTCTTGAGGGATGAGCGAAACGCCCCGATTGAGTATGACCGGAAGAAGCGGGGTTATTACTACACCGAGCCAACGTGGCAATTGCCGCTGATACAAATGGGTGAAGGTGAACTGATTGCGATTATGCTTTCGCAAAAGGTGATGCAGAACTACTCGGATACACCTTGGGCCAACAAACTTTCCACTGCTCTCGATCGCATAGCCGCAACGATGCCGAAACGAATAGAGGTTAATGTTGATCAGCTCTCTCGAACAGAGTTCTCTCCCTGGCCGGCTGCCAATATACAGCCCGGCATTCTTGATTCGCTCCTGCAGGCGATACGTGAGAACAAAACCGTAGTGATGTCTTACTACTCGATGAATAGCGGCAAGCAGAAGGATTACAGGATAAACCCATATATGCTTCGGTGTCATTGCGGCGGCTGGTATTTGGCGGGCCACGTACAAGGCGACGATGAGAAGCAGGTGAAGCTGTTCAACGTAGCCCGGATCAACAAACTCAGCGTAACCAAAGTCGAATTCGATTATTCCCTGGCAGAGTTCAATCCTGATGAATACTTCGGCCAGAAGTTTGGCACATGGCATGCCGGCAAGAAGAGAAAAGTGAAGCTGGAGTTTATTGGTCCTGCGGCCATGCTTGTTAAGGAGCAGATCTGGAGCGACAACCAGAAACTCACCCGCAAGAAGAACGGCAATAGCATTTTGGAGATGGAGGTCGCGTCCATCGATGAAATATTGCACTGGGTTCTCTGGTGGGGATCGGAGTGCAAAGTTATAAGCCCAAAACCGCTGAAAGATGCGGTTAGGGACATGATCACAGAGATGTACAAGATGCAGAAAGAGTAAACTCGGGCCGGTAAGCAGATCTTTTCAGATGGCAGATATGCTGGCGGCTTGGGCCATTGGTTCACTGCCTATTGAAGGGGTCTATTATGAACGTAAAAGAATGTCCGTATTGTGCAGAAGAGATCAAAATCCAGGCCGTGAAGTGCAAACACTGCGGAAGCATAATGCCTGAGCAGGAGCAGATGGAACATGAGCAAATGCTTGAGATTCAGCACGAAGAAGCGGCGGTGGAATCTTCATATTATGCGGAGATTGCGAAAGAACGGCTGAGGTTGAGTTATCTGTTCTTCGCGTTGGGGATGTCGGCCGGCGGAGTATTGGCTTACTACGCTGAATATCACGAGATTGTAAGCAACATGCCCTGGTATTTCATCCCGGCTGCGGTGGGTGTCGGTGGGTATGTAATTTGGTCATTGTTCTGGGGCTGCCAGATCGTCCATCAGCCGATACGCAACATGTTTTCCCAGATTTTCGTCATTGGCAACAGTGCCTCCGATCTCATCAAACGCGTGCTCGGCCTATGGTTGCTAACTTACTTGATAGTAATACCAGTTCTTGGTACTCTCGTCGGAGTCTTAGGTGGCGGTTTGTATAAAAACTATCAGTATTCATCTTTAGCACGTCAGGAGATTTATTGATCATGGCAAGATATGAATGGAATGGACTCAGCAGTTCTCAGTTTGACGTGATCGATGAAGGAAATTGCAAATAATGATCAACACAGACACGATCAAGGAACGGCTCTTCGAGCACAGAGAGACGATCCTCACAAACTTTGATTTGCCGCCAATCGGGGAAGAGGAACCTAACGACCCCGACGAGATGGCCACGATGCTCTTCGATGCCCTTGGACAGCGGCCACATCCTCAACCAATGGAACAAGAGTTCGATAACCGGGGTGTTTTTAAGGCAGCGGTTCGTTCCATCGGCAGCAGCAGCAGGACCTGGGCTAGTTTTATGCAAAATGAGCCTGACTTGCAGGACTTATTGCACGATTACGA
>CBDUQP010000095.1:0-14480 GCA_965369385.1 uncultured Phycisphaerales bacterium | reverse complement strand
CGTCGAGCACATGCAGAAGCATTTCGAAGATGTGCTTAACGACAAGATTCAGCCTACCGAGCGAATAATGCTGGACGTTACAATCAACAACTGCACCCAGCACGCTTTCACTTCCAAGGCTGCCAATGACGTGGCGATTGCGGCAGGCAGCCCCTTCAGGATGATAGACCTGCACGTGTCGCGTGGTGACGAGAGCATTGCGCGGTATGTGGGCGACGGTTTGGTGGTTTCGACGCCGACCGGCTCGACGGCTTACAATATGTCAGCAGGCGGACCGCTGATAGAGCCCATGTTGGATGCGGTTGCGATAACGCCGATAGCGCCACACTCGCTGACATTGCGGCCGATCCTTGTGCACGCGGCCAAGCCCATCAAGATAGAGATGGTGCGAATCAATAAGGGCACTGAAGTGATCATCGACGGGCAGGTTCACTCGAGCCTGTGCGAAGGCGACACCGTGGAGATTCGTCGGGCAGACAAGCCCATGCGGGTGATTCCGCATCCGGGCAGGGGGTTTTTCAAGGTGCTCAGCGAGAAGCTCAAATGGGGCATAAGCCCGCACCACACAAGCGGTGATTGATATCCGCTAGTGGGCGGGATGTGCTTAACGGCGGTGATCTGTCGATACGCGGCCGGGGCTTTTCGGCAAATCGGTGACGAACCAAACAAAACAGGCCTCGCCCGGGCAATCGGACGAGGCCTGATGTTCATTTGTTTTCGGCGAGTCAGTCTTTTGACGTCGGCCGAGCTATGATTCGCAGATCCAGATCGGCGAGTTGTGCGTCATCAACTTCTGACGGTGCGTTGGTCAGCGGGCAGGAGCCTCGCTGTGTCTTTGGGAAGGCGATTACGTCGCGGAGCGAGGGAGCGCCGACCATCTCCATGACGATGCGGTCCAATCCGAGCGCCAACCCGCCGTGCGGCGGCGCGCCATACTTGAGGGCGTCCAGCAGGAAGCCGAATTTCTCCTCGGCCTCTTCTTCGCCGATGCCCAGCAGTGCGAATACTTCCTTTTGCACTTCGGGATCGTGAATACGAATCGAGCCGCCGCCCATCTCCGTACCGTTGCACACGATATCGTATGCCAACGCCTTGACAGCACCCGGGTCGCTCCTTAGTTCGTCCATGTCCTTGACATCGGGGAACGTGAACGGGTGATGCAGTGCGTCCCAGCGGTTCTCATCTTCGTTCCACCCCACCAGCGGGAACTCTGATACCCAGCACCAGGCGTAAGTGTCTTCTTCATACAAGCCGAGATCCGCCCCAAGCTTCACGCGAAGCGCCGCCAGAACCTTGTTGACGGCGGCTTCGGTGTCGGCTGAGAACATGATGATGTCGCCATCGTTTGCGCCCAGTCGCTCGCGAAGTGCGGCCTGCACGTCATCGCCCAGGAACTTGGCAACACCGCCAGCGAACCCGCCTTCTTCGACCTTGCACCACGCCAAGCCCTTCGCGCCAAAGTCGCTGGCGTAGGAGATGTAGCTGTCAATCTCTTTGCGGGTGAACTTTGCGCCACCGGGAGGGCAGATTGCCTTGACGATACCGCCACTACCCAGGACGTTGGAGAATACCTTAAAATCGGTGGCTGCCAGGATATCGCCAACGTTGTGCAGGAGCAGTTCAAAGCGGATGTCCGGGCGGTCGATACCGTACTTGTCGACGGCTTCGTCATACTTGATGACGGGCACTTCATCGGGGAAGGGTTTGCCGGCGACCTTGCACACTTCTCGCAGCACACTCTCGGTGGTATCCATCACGTCGCGTTCGGTAACGAAGCTCATCTCGAGATCGAGTTGCGTGAATTCCGGCTGACGGTCCGCACGCAGGTCTTCATCGCGGAAGCAGCGTACAACCTGGTAATATTTGTCCATGCCGCCGACCATCAGGATCTGCTTGAAAAGCTGCGGGCTCTGTGGCAGGGCATAGAAATCAGCCTGGCGACTTCTTGAGGGAACCAGGAAATCGCGGGCACCTTCCGGCGTGGATTTGGTCAGGAACGGAGTTTCGATTTCGATAAAGTCTCGCTCGTCGAGCACGCGGCGCATTGCCTTGGTTATCTGGTGACGAAGCCGCATAGACTTGGTCATCTCAGGGCGACGCAGGTCAATATAGCGATACTTGAGGCGGGTATCCTCGGCGACATTGGTGAACTCGTCCGGCTCGAACGGTACAGTCTCGGACCGGTTGAACACGACCAGATCGTGGCAGACAACCTCGACCTGCCCGGTTGGCAGCTTGGGGTTGATGCGATCTTCGCCTCGATGGCGAACCTTTCCGCCGACGGAAATCACCCATTCGTTGCGGAGTGATCTGCCGAGTTTGTACATCGTCTCGCCCTTGGCGTCGCCTTCTTCCGGGAGATCGAAAACGACCTGTGTAATACCGTCACGATCGCGAAGGTCGATGAACACCACGCCGCCGTGATCGCGGTAACTGCGAACCCATCCGCACAGGCGTACGTCGGTGTCGAGATCGGTTTCGCGCAACTGGCCGCAAGTGTGAGTCCTCTGGAGAACGTCTTTGGATAACTTAACCATCTTTATTTCTCTTTAATTGGTAACTTCTGACCAAAGCGCCATGCTTTCGGCGTTATGTGCGGATGTGCCCGTTACCGGTCACGATCCACTTATAGGTAGTAAGATCTTCTGCCCCCATGGGCCCGCGAGAGTGGAGCTTGTCGGTGCTTATGCCGATCTCCGCTCCAAGTCCGTATACACCGCCATCGCTGAACCGCGTTGAGGCGTTCACCATCACGCTCGAAGAGTCAACGGCAGCCACGAAACGCTCAGACGCCTCAAGGGATCGGGTGACGATGGCTTCGGTGTGTGCGCTGCTGTATGTGTTTATGTGGTCTATCGCGGCATCGATATCGTCAACAACCTTCACCGCCAGGATCAGGTCAAGATACTCGCAATGCCAGTCGTCCTCGGCCGCTGGTGTCATGTCGGCCAGCTTGCACGATTCGGCGCACCCTCGCAGTTCGACGCCTTGGGCTTTGAGTCTGGCGGCGATTCGGGGCATAAATTCGCCTGCAATGGCTTTGTCCACCAGCAAGGTCTCGGCAGCGTTGCAGACTCCGGGGCGTTGGCACTTGGCGTTAAGGACTATCGCCTCGGCGGCATCCATGTCGGCTTCTTCATGCACATAAACATGGCAGTTGCCTGCGTAGTGTTTGATAACCGGAATGGTGGCGGCTTCGGTGACTGCGCGAATGAGTGCTTTGCCGCCTCGCGGGATAATGAGGTCTATGAGCCCTTCGGCGGTTGCCATTGCGGGAACGAGGCTGCGATCTGGGTTGTCGAGCACGGTTACCGCTGCGGCGGGCAGGCCGGCGGTTTCGAGCGATTCGCGCAGCACTTTTGCGATTGCCAGATTGGAGTTAATGGCTTCTTTGCCGCCGCGCAGAATGCACGCATTTCCACTCTTCAGGCAGAGGCCTGCGGCATCGGCGGTTACGTTGGGGCGAGATTCGAAGATGATGCCGATCACGCCGATGGGGACGCGGCGTTTTTCGATTCTCAGCCCGTTGGGGCGATTGGATCCGCTGATTGTCTGTCCGATTGGATCTGTCTGGGCGGCGATCTGCTCAAGGGCATTTGCCATGCCCTCGATCCTGTCGTCGGTGAGCGTAAGGCGGTCGACCATTGCATCGCTCAGGTGGAACTCGTCGCTGCGGGCCAGGTCTTTGCGATTCTCCGCTTGCAGGTGAGATGCATTCTTGCGGATGGCGTCGGCGCATGTTCGAAGGGCGCTATTGCGTTTCTCGCCTAGTGTTGTCGCCAGCAGCGCCGCGGCCTTGCGTGTCTCAACGGCGATGCCCTTGATTGTCTCTTTGGGGTCCATAGCAGAAATCCTGACAGTTTTGGAAAGGGATAAGTTACGTCAGATTAGGGGAAAAAGCAACCAAAGCCGCTGGTTTGGCGTCAAAATGGGGCGGTTGGTGTGAGTCCGGAGTGTCTTGGCGGACAAGTTAGTTGCTCGGTTTGCGTTTGTCGAGCCTGAACTGCACTGATGGCTCGGGGGTGCCCGGTTTGAGACGGACATTGAGTTCGGGCGGGAAGCGGAATACCACTTTTCTGGTCAACCAGCTGCCGACGGGCGTCTTGTCGTCTTCCACCAGTTCGATGAATGCTTCGATTTTGTCGGGTGACAGCTTGCCAAGGTCTTCACGCGGTCCGATTACGGTTATCTTAGGCCGCCATTCCACGACGTCCTTCTGCTTCAGTTTGTATTCTTTCCACACACCGTTGGTCATCCATGCTGGTGGAGTAAGTGCTTTAACGGTAACGGTCAATATCTTGTCGGCGGTTCGCTTCATGACTTGGATATCAACTGTGACTGTCTTCTTGTCGAGACGAACGGGAAAGGAGTCTATCTGTGATACGAGTTCGAATGTGACGGTCTTCTTCTGTCCAGGTGTCATCGCCTTGAGGTCTTGTTCGGCGGTACGTATCGTTGTGGCTTTGCTTCTGGCGGCGAGCTGCTTCCAGTGGGTGGAGGCTATTAGGATTGGTGCGGTGGCTTTGGGTTGGGCCTCCAGATCTGCGCCGGTGTAGACGAATTCGACCGGCACTATGTGCTCTTCAAGGGGGTCGAGGTTCACCGCTGTAATGGCCTTGGGTTCTGCCGACTCCATCGCCAGTCCAAGCTCGCCGAATTCGCGTATGCCCTCAAGGATTTCGGCCACGGGCACAGCTTGGTTGGATCCAGCTTTGTAGTTCGAGAGGTTGAACTCCTGTGAGGTATTCCCATAGAGCTTGTTGAAGATCCTGAGCGAATTACTGGATCCGCGCAGCTTGAAGACTATTTCATGCACAGGGCTGGACAGCAGTACCACTTCGCTGATATTACTTGTTGTAAGTTTGACTGTAATGCGAACTTCTGTGCTTTGCGTAACCTCCATGTCGGCGTAGACCCATATCAGCAGGGTGATTATTATTACCCAGAATGTGGATTTTGCGGAGTCTGACCACCATTTGGGGCCGAACTTGTGAGCTCCGGCAGCTATGGCGAACTTTCTCATGATCCGCTCTTCTCTGCCATGCGTTTGGCAACTTTTCTGGGAACCAGCATTCCGATCATCATTTCGCGGAGGGATGCGGATTCGAGTCCGAGATAGAGCTGGCCTTCACACGCCAGCGACACTCGCCCGGTTTCTTCCGAAACCACCAGCACCAGTGCGTCGCATTCCTTTGCCAAGCCCAAAGCCGCTCGATGGCGACTACCAAGCGAGGCGTCCACTTCGCCACTTTCAGCAAGCGGGAACTGGCAACCGGCGGCTACGATCCGCCCTTCGCGAATGACGACTCCAAGATCGTGAAGTGCACTACCCGGATAGAATACCGAATTCAACAAGCGGGAGCTGAGCTGGGCATCCATGGTTGTTGCGATCTCGGTGATCGCGCCCAATTGGACTGACCGCTCCAGGGCTATCAGGGCACCTATCTTGTTGCGGGATAAGTACTCCGAGGACTCTACTATCATGCTGACCGTGGTTTGCACTTCGTCATCATCGGCGCGGCGGAGCCATCGAGTTTGCCCTACTTGCAGGAGGAACCTTCTCAGCTCTGGCTGGAACGCGACAACGACCCCCACGAAGGCAAACAGGAGGAACTTCCCGTAAAGAAACTCGATACGATCCCAGCCGAGTCCGTCAGGCAGAAGACGGATAACCAGGTACATCGATGTGAGAATTACCGCCAGACCTTTTACCAGACGCGCGCCGCGAGTGCCTCGCAGGAAGCGCATCACCCACCAGACGACTGCCGCTATCAGCAACAGCTCGACGAGTACTTCCACCGTGCTGTAATTGCTTATACGGTGAATATATATGGATATTGATTCGAACAGGTGTTTCATATCTCGCAGCGTTCTCGCACAATTCTTGCTATCTACGTATCGACTGGGGATGCCTCATTGCTCCAGAGGAAAAAACCGCCAAATTCGCCAAATGGGATGCTTTTGTGCTGTTTCGCCCCCTCAAATGGGTCGCAGGCAGGTTGAATCTCTCACTTTGCTGGACGCGGAGCAGTGGATTGGCCTGGGCAGGAGGCTATGCTCTCGAACACTTTCAACGCGTCGCAGATCTCAGCAATATCGTGAACGCGGAAGATTGTCGCCCCGTTCTGGCGTGCGGCAAGGCAAGCAGCCAGTGTGCCGGCCGTCCGGTCGCAGGCGGCGGATTTGCCTGTAATCTCGCCAATGAATCGTTTGCGAGATACGCCTATCAACACAGGCATGCCCATATCCACCAGCGTTCCGCATCCGGCGAGCAGGGCAAGGTTGTGGGCCCGCAGTTTGCCAAAACCGATGCCGGGATCGAGGATGATTTTTCCCGGCCTGATGCCTGCGGTGATGCATGCTTGGGCACGTTGGGACAGGAATTCACATACCTGGCGAACTACGTCGTCATATTGCGGGCTTTTCTGCATATCTCTTGGTTTGCCAAGCATATGCATCAGTATTATAGGGGCGCCGGATTCAGCTGCCAGCGGGAGCATCGCGGGGTCATCTCGGCCGGCAGACACGTCGTTGATAATATCCGCACCCTGACTGAGGGCGAACCGGGCCACTTTTTCGCTGGTGGTGTCGATGCTGATGATGGTTCCCGCTTCCTTTATGGATGGGATTATGCCATCGAGGCGTGATATCTGGTCATCTGGGGAAACCGGGTGGGAACCAGGCCTGGTAGATTCGGCTCCGATATCGATCACATCGGCACCGTTGTGGATCATCTTGCGTGCCTGCGTGAGGGCATCTTCACAAGCGAGATATTCTCCACCATCGGAGAAGCTGTCGGGTGTGACGTTGAGAATTCCCATGATGACCGAGCGTCCGGTCTTGTGCGAGTTCAGGATTTCTTCAACGGAGAGTGTCATAATCAAGGCTACCCGCAGTTAGCGAAACCGGCCCTGCATCGCGACACCGCAGGGGTCGCCATGCCACCCGGGGACCTTCGGCCTGAACGGCAGCGACGGGATGGAGCCGAAGAGAAGCGGGATGCCTCTACGCATCGGCCTTTTCGTCTTCGGTCTGGCTATCGTCCCTATTGTCGACTTCAGCGTCATCCTGGCTTTCGTTCGGGCTGTCGTCTTCGCTTTTTGCTTTTTCGGTTTCCAGCAAGTCGGCAACGGTGGGTTTATCCAGAGTTTTGCCGGCGATTATCTGCTGTATCTCTTCAGCTCCGAGTGTTTCGTATTTCAGCAGGGCTTGTGCGATGCGTTCAAGGGCTTCGCGATTGCTCCGAATGAGTTCGGTAGTCTCGGTATATGCCTGGTCGATAATCGACTTGATCTCCGCGTCAATCAGCTCTGCGGTGGTGTCGGAGTGATCTTTAATCATGGGTGCGAACATCTGATTTGGTTCGCCGCTGTAGCGGATCATGCCTAGTTTTTCCGACATACCCCAGTCGACTACCATTGTTCTGGCGATTCCCGTGGCGGTTCCAATATCGGCGGATGCCCCGCTGGAAACATCGCCGCAGAACAGCTCTTCGGCTATTCGCCCGCCGAAGCAGACCCGCAGCATTGCGTAGCAATAGTTCCGGGTATACAGGTGGCGGTCCTTTTCGGGCAGGGAGAATGTTGCTCCGCCGAAGTCGCCTCTCGGTATGATCGAGACTTTGTGCAGCGGGTCGGCATTCTGGTCGAGTTCCTGCACGATGGCGTGTCCGGCTTCGTGGTAGGCGGTGATCTCTCTTTCTTTCTCGTCGAACCTTCCGCTCTTTCTGGCGCGTCCCCAGCGAACCTTATCGCGGGCTTCTTCCATGTCGGCGGTTTCCACGAAGTCCTGAGCGGCCATGGTTGCGGCGATGGCAGCTTCGTTGACCAGAGCAGCCAGATCCGCACCTGAGAACATTGGGGTTCCCCGGGCGATTTTGCGAAGGTCAATATCTGCGGCACAAGTTACCTTGTCGGCATAAATCTTGAGGATTTCGTAACGTCCCTGCAGGTCGGGCAGGGGTACGGTAATCTGGCGATCGAAGCGGCCCGGGCGGGTGAGTGCGGGGTCCAGCACGTCCAGGCGGTTGGTTGCAGCGATAACGATTACCTGGTCGGAACTCTCGAAACCGTCCATCTCCACGAGGATGGCGTTGAGTGTCTGTTCGCGTTCGTCGTGTCCGCCTCCGCCGAAGCTTGTACCGCGACGACGTCCCACGGCGTCTACTTCGTCCAGGAAGATGATGCAGGGTGAGCTGTCTTTTGCTTGTTTGAACAGGTCGCGTACGCGAGAAGCGCCCACGCCCACGAACATCTCCACAAAGTCGCTACCGGAGATCGAGAAGAAGGGCACATCGGCTTCGCCGGCGATTGCCTTGGCGAGCAGGGTTTTGCCGCAGCCGGGCTGGCCAACCAGCAGCACGCCGCGCGGGATTCTTCCGCCGAGGCGTTGGAACTTCTCTGCGTTCCTGAGGAACTCCACGATTTCGGCGAGTTCTTCTTTTGCTTCGTCTATGCCCGCGACATCCCCGAAAGTGACATCGCTTTGTTCGCGTGAGGTTATGCGGTGGCGGGATCTGCCGAAATTACCGAGCAAGCCCGCGCCTCCGCCTCCGGCTCCCATCTTGCGGAACAGCACGAACCAGATCACTGCGAATATCAGTATCGGGAAAATCAGGTGAGGCAGGACACTCTCGAACCAGCCGGGGAACTCCGACTTGATAGTGGCTTTGTTGCCCTGCTTTTGAAGTTCGTCTTTCAACTTGTCCATGAAGTAAATATCGAGAGAGAGATCGTACGGAACGTAGAAGTTTCTCTTGCTCTTGTCGGATTCTGCGAGTTTGCTGAGCGTTCCCCTGATCTCTTGCCTACTGATTTTGATTTCGCCAACAACGTTTCCGTTCCTGACGTGATTCATGAACTCGTTGATGTCGATTTCGCGGCTTGAGTCCATGGCGGTGCGGAACAGGTGCATCATGAGAAGTACCAGGACGATGATGAGTACCCATCCGAGCATGGATCGCCCGAACTTTCCGGACGGTGGTTGTCCACCACCGGGCAACTTGGGCGGGCCCTTGAGAGGATCCTGGTTGTTATTATTGTCCGAATCGGGATTCATGGATTATTGCAGGAGTTATCCTGTGCCTTTGCATGTTGTGACGGTTCTTATCTGCGGGCGACGGCTGATCTCAGCCGATGCGGATCACCCCCAAGCCTGGACGACTACCACTCGTTTTCCAGTTTTTCTACTATACGCTGTGCGATATTGTCTATCACGGTTTCGCTACCATCGAAGTCGTCTTGGAGGAACGCATCGTCGCTGATGTACTTCCCGCTTGCGGAGAACTTGACTTCTTTGACGAGTACCTCGCCTGTTCGCAGGTCGGACCATGTGAAGTTGACGAAAAAGGTCATCTCCCGCTCGCGAGGCCGGCCGGTGTCGGTATTCATCGAGAGCACGCGCTGGCTGATCGTGACAATCTGCCCGCTCAGTTCGGTGTCGGCCTGGGCTTTCGGAGCGATTTTGTAATGCGTGTCCATCTGGATCCGCTTGACGAGGGCTTCGGTGAGGCGTTGTTCAAGCTCTCTGCGGAAAACTTTCGGGCCACGGGTCCACATCGGAACGCTGATTGTCTTGACGTTTGTTCGGTGCAGGCCGCCCATCTGGTAGCCGCACCCGGACGTCAAGGCGATCAGCAGTGTCAGTGCAGTAATCGAAACGAATCGTACGGTTCTCATTTCTTCTTCCTGTCGTTTGCTGCTTTGGCTTCTGTTACGGGATGATTGTGGGTTTTGCCCGAGGCCGCTGCGCCGCTTACGGACATGCCCATTTGCTTCAGGGCATTTCGGGCTTTCCTCTCGTAGCTTGTTCCCGGATGCTGCGTTACCAGCATGCGATAGTAGTATGCTGCAGCTTTGTTTCGCTTGACTCGACGGTAGAAGTCCGCCGTCGAGAGTGTCCTTTTCATCATTTCTTTTTGCATCTTCTTGATGATGCGATCGATCTGTTGCTTCTGGGCGTTTGCGGAATAAAGACGCTGATATTCCTTGAATCTCTGATGTCCGTCGATCAGCGGCGTATCGTCAAAAACCGCTCCCTTGTATTGTGCGTAAGTTGCCCGGGCGGCTTGCAGCATGGCATAGGGGGATTGGGGCGAGCGGGGGAAGATGTCAAGGTAGTCGTCATATGCTCCAACCGCTAACTGGTATTTCTTGATCTTGTAGTAGTAGTCGGCTATTCGACGAAGCGATTTTTCCGCAATGACTGAATCGGGCATTCGCAGGGCGAGGCCCTCAAGGATTACGATGCCTTCTTCCTGTGATGCCACCCAGAGGGACTTCAGTATGAGACGCTTCTTGCCTTTCAGAAAGGCGTCGGCGATTTCGTACTGTCTCTGGAGTGCTCGTTCGTAGTACACGCCGTCGGAAAAACGCTGTAACTGAGCGTCAAATATCTCGAAGGCGTAGTAGTAGAAGCCTTGGTCCATGCGAGCCTGCCCCGAGAGCATCATCACCTCTTCGGTGCCTGCGTGATCGGGGTATCGCTTGAGGAACTTGCGGGTTGCCTTGTAGGCTGCGGAGGGGGCCTTGTTGTTCAGGTGTGTGTAGATCAGGGAAATCTCACCTGCTGGCGTGCCTTCTTTGGGCTCGGCGGCTTTTACCCACTTGTTGTTCTTGTAGACGAGCTCCCGTTCGGCGGCAGTTGCCGAGGTAGCCTGGCACACAAGCAAAGTCAGTGTTGCGATCCATAGATATCGTTTTGTCATGCGATTAGCCTCTTGGCCTGTCTGGTCCGCAGGCACGGTTATGTCAAGTACAGTGTTACCGGCATTATACGTGGGCACAGGCCGGCTGCAAAACAATTCGCTTGTGCAAATGTCGGGTAATCGGCTCGTATCGCTAAGGTATAACGTGTTTGGCGAGCTTAAGTTGTTTGCCGAGTTGCTGGGTTGTGTGGTAATGCAGCAAACGGTTGACGCCCGCTACCTGCCTGTCGGTAAGGCTTACCTTCGTCCCGGACCTGGCCGCCAGCAGGCCTGCAAGCCCGGCAATGGTCTCGGCGCTTATTCGCACTTTTTCTGGAGCAGACGACGCGCATTTTCCGCAGAGCAGTCCGCCCATTTGTGAACTGAAGAAGTATCCCGCCGATTCGCCGCCTTCTTCGGTTACCGCAGCGCGACACGAAATGCAGTGTCCGAACTCGGCCAGCAGTCCCGCGTGTCGCAGGATTCGCCACTGGAAGTACGCCAGAACTGCCGCCACCGGGGAGTCGGCCTGGTCCAATCGCAGCAGCGCATTGTGGAGCAGGTCAAACGCTTCGGGGTGCGGGTCGGATTCAGCCATCAGTGCAGATGTGAGCTCAAGCATGTAAAGGGCTGCATAGAGCCGGTCAGCGCTCTTTCTGAGCGTCGGGCGCCACGCGGTTTCGGTGAACTCCATGAGCGTTCCCAGCGATGCCGAAGCCGACGGCGTAGAAAACACCAGATCGCCCTCGGCGAGTATGTCCATCGCTCCGCCGGATTTACTCTTGGGACGTTTTGCGCCTTTCGCCAGCAGTTTTACCACACCCGAATCGCGCGCAAAGAAGTGGACTACCTGCGAGGTCTCGCTGTAGTCGAATGTCCTGAGACAGATGGCACTCTCGCGCAGTTTCATGAGCAGACAGGGTATCCCACCATAAACTAGCATAAACTAGGGACGGTGCCCTATTTTATTCTGTTCAGACTATTCCTATTTAAATAGGGCACCGTCCCTAGTTTAAATGTCTTTGCAGCAAGTGTTAAGCGAACTTGACCAGGCAGTAGTTCTTCTTGCCTTTGCGGATAACGAGAGCGGTTTCGCTGGCAAGATCCTCGGCACTTATGCTCTGCTCGGTATCGCTTATCGGTTCGTTGTTCAGGTAAACGCCGTTCTGGCCGACCGCCCTGCGGGCTTCGCCCTTGGACTTGAACAGCGGCGTCTCTGCCAGCAGGTCCAGCACGTTCAGGCCCGCATCGAGTGCGCTTCGCGACAGCTCCACCGCGGGCACATCTGCGAAGATGCCCGTCAGGTCGGCGTCTGAGAGATTCTCGATCTTCTCGCCGAAGAATATTCTGGTAGCCTTCGCTGCCGACTCCAGACCAGCCTTGCCGTGAACCATTTCGACCACGCTGGCGGCCAGCGTCTTCTGGGCCTGTCTGGCGGCCGGGTTTTCCTGTATCTGACGCTCCAGATCGGCGATCTCGTCCAGAGTCAGGAAGGTGAAATACTTCAGATACGTCAGGACGCTGGTGTCGTCGGAGTTGATCAGGTACTGGTACATCTGGTAGGGGCTGGTCATCTCCGGGTCAAGGTAAATCGTTCCGCCTTCAGACTTTCCGAACTTCCTGCCTTGCGCGTCAGTGACCAGAGGGATAACCATGCCGAACACCTGGGTCGAGTCCACCTTGCGTGTCAGCTCGATGCCGGCTGTGATATTGCCCCACTGATCTCCTCCGCCCAGTTGAAGGCGTACGCCATAATTGCGGTAGAGATACAGGAAATCGTACGCCTGGAGCATCTGGTAGGTGAATTCGGTGAAGCTCATACCGGCTTCGGAGTCTACGCGGCGTCTGACCGATTCCTTCGAGAGCATTTCGCCCAGTCGGAAGCGTTTGCCAACGTCGCGGAGGAATTCCAGGAAGGTGAATTTGCCCAGCCAGTCATAGTTGTTGAGCATGACGGCCGAGTTTTCGCCGCAATCGAAGTCCAGCAGATTCTCAAGCTGCCCGCGCATGGCGTTTAGGTTGCTCTGGATTGTTTCTTCGTCCAGCAGGTTACGTTCGTCGGATTTGCCCGAGGGATCTCCGATCATGCCGGTCGCGCCACCCACGATCACTACGGGACGATGGCCGGCGAGCTGGAGGCGTCTCATTGTGACTATTGCGAAGAGGTTGCCTATCTGCAGGCTCTTGGCGGTGGGGTCGTATCCTGCATAGAACGAGACGGTTTCGCTGTCCAGCAGCTTGCCCAGTGCTTCGTCGGATACAGTTTCAACAAGTCCTCTGGCTTTGAAGTCGTCGAGTACGCCTGCCATGATTTCGTCTTCTCCTGCGTGCGTTATCACTTATCCGCACTGGTGTTGCGCTGCGGCGGACCTATTCCGGTTGATCTAGTTCCTGCTGATCCAGTTCCGGCTGGTCCAGTTCTTGCTGGTCCAGTTCCTGCTGGTCATGCTTGGTTGTCTTGCGTCTTTTGCGGAACATCAGTTGTATTGGCACTTCGCTGAACGGAAGCCTGTCGCGTAGCTGGTTGATCAGGAATCGTCTGTAGTTTTCGTCAAAACTCCGCGTGTCGTTCACGAAGCATACGATCGTCGGAGGCAAGGTGGCGATCTGTGTGGCGTACAGGATTTTCGGCGGTTTGGTTCCCGTCTTGTGGCTGGGACCTCTGAGATGGAGTATTTCCTTTATGTGGTTGTTCAGTTCGGGCGTCGGTACGCGGTAGCAGGCCTGCGAGTACAGATCTTCGGCCACTGCTACTGTCTGTTGCAGATTTTCGCCCGTAAGTGCGGACGCCAGACTGATCGGTGCGTAACGGAGTTCTGGGAGCGTCTTTGTGAAATACTCCGCATACTCTTCGCCGTCCACCTTGTCTTTGGCGAGATCCCACTTGTTGACGACAATCACGACCGGCTTGAAGTTATCGGAAATTTCTCTGGATAGCTGTTTGTCGATCTGGGAGATGGGCACGGAGGCATCTACGAACATCGCCACCACGTCTGCACGCCTAATCGACCTCATCGCGCGGTGCTGGCTGTAATATTCGATATCGCCATCGACTTTGCTGCGTTTTCGCAGTCCGGCGGTGTCTATCAGGGTGAACTTTCGATCGTCGATTTCGATTTCCACATCAACGCTATCACGTGTGGTACCAGGCACTTCGGAGACAATAACGCGTTGTTGGCCTGCAAGTGCGTTTATGAATGTGCTTTTGCCGGCATTTCGTTTGCCGACGATTGCCAGCTTCATTTTTGCGGCTGGCGCATCCTCAACAAGGTGGTGAAGTTTTTCGGAAATCGCGTCAATGACTTCCGGAATGCCCTTGTTATGGGTGGCGGAGATCAGAAAAGGCTTGCCGAAACCGAGCTTCGTAAGCTCTCCGACCTCGGAAATCTGCCTGGCCATGTCCATCTTGTTGGCCACCAGTATCACGGGCTTCTTTTGGGTTCGAAGCCTGCGGGCAACATGGCTGTCCAGAGGCATTACGCCATCACGGGCATCCACGAGGAAGATTATAAGTGATGCTGATTCAAGACCATATGATATCTGGTCTTCGACATGCTCCGTCAGATCATCATGGTCCTCGATGCCCATTCCGCCGGTGTCTACCAGCTCGATATAGCCATCGCCGATCTCTACGGGCGTAGAAATCCTGTCTCGTGTGACTCCGGAGATGGCGTCCACGATTGCTATCTTACGTTTGGCCAGCCTGTTCAGAAGGCTGCTTTTGCCGACGTTGGGTCGGCCTACGATGGCTACTATTGGCAAGCTCATGGGCACTATACTTACTCGATCTACGCCT
>CBDUQP010000094.1:0-14645 GCA_965369385.1 uncultured Phycisphaerales bacterium | reverse complement strand
CGAGTGACATGCAGCTTCTTGTCTTCGCGAATCAGCGTAGCTGTAACGAGCCCGTCAGCTTCTCGCAGAACGCCCGCCAGGCACTGGATCACGTCCAGCGGGCAAACCACCTCCAGCTTACCCCACTGCAATTGCGTTGCTCGAACCAGGCGGTCAAGATCGCTCAGGCCGTCTTCCAGTTGCGGCTGAGCAACCTGCAACAACCACTTAACCGCAAGCGGATCAAACTCCCAATCCTTGGGCAGCAGCTCCGTCCGAACGAGATATGTCTCGTCGGCTTCATCGGACTGCCACGCCTTGCGGCTGGTGGGTTCTGGAACTTCAACGGTCAGCGGACTTTCCAGAACATGCGTCTTACATGCCAGAACGTAACCTTCAGCCACCATGCTTCCGGGCAGGGCGCCGAGGCTGTCGGAATCCACATCTCCGCTGACTATCCGCACGATACATTTACCGCAAGTGCCCTTGCCGCCGCACGGCGCTTCAATCTCCACACCGGCAGTTCGCGCTGCGGAGAGTAACTCCGTGCCGGCGGGCACGTCGATGCTAACTTTCGAAGGCAGGAATTCAATCTGCGGCATAGGATTTCTCTATCACCGGGTGAAGCAAGCCTGACCTGCGGGCCGCATGGCACCCAGGTATTCGCTACGCAACTCTGGCCTTTATGAAGCTTTCGAGATCGGCTGCTTCCTGCGGACCGACCAGCACATTCCAACCGGGCATGCTCTCTTCGAGTTCGCCGCTGATCTGTGCGACGTATCCCGGGATGATTATATCGCGTGAGGTCACCTGATCTTCGAGGCCGATATCCTTGCAGAACTTCGCAACCGACGCGCCGGAGAACTTGCCCGCGGCCCACGCGGTAAGAACGCTCATGCCTTCGCATTCGGGCACTACCAGCCATGCGCTGATTCCGCTGTTTTCGATTTCGCCGGACACGATGAAATATGTCAGCGAGAAATTCGTGGTCAAGAACACAGGACTATCACTCGTGGGCTCGCCAATGGGATATACCTTGGGCTCAACCTGGATCGGATTTTGCGGGTCAGTGTAAATATTGAGCCGCAGCGTCATGATCCCGCTGATAAGGGCAGCGTCGAAAGCAGGCAAAACGCAAATACCGCCATACTTGGTGATCTCGGTGGTAATGTCAGCGACGGCCTGCAGCGGATCGGCTTCTTCCACGAAGCAGAGGCTAGGATACCCCAGAGGCTTGTAGCTGTTTCGCAGTGCTGCCCGGCGGGCAATGCTGTTGGTCTGCATACGTTCTGCCAGCGAAAACGTCCGGAAATCCAGCACGAGGTCATTGAAACCGCCATCCTTGATTTTCGCGGTGAGCGATACCAGTTCATCAAGATTCGCCCCGCTGACTGCGAGCACATGTCCGCCTTCGGTGGCTGCGTTCACGAGCATTTCGGCAGAGTCTGCGGTCGCACTGGCCAGCACGCTGTGCGAGCCCTTGACGGCGGATGCGGCGGCGGCCAGCGACTGGGAGTCATCGCTGCGGAGCACGAGCGGCTTGCCGGTTACTTCGTAGGCCTTTTTCGCCAGGGATGCAAACGCAGCCGCATCCTGCCCCTTCTGCGTAACCGCGACCATATCGATCAGCAACTCCTCGCCAACACGTTCCAACACATAGTCCTTGACCTGCGTAAGCGTCGTGTCGATATGCTCGGCCGAGTCGGTATCGTTGATGTTGATCGCGATGGCCGTCTGGTTGACGAATGTCTTCTCGTGGCGATAGAGACACGTCTCTGCGCCGAGCTTGACCGACTCGTCCGCACCGAGAGCTAGTGACCTGACGGGAGGTTCGCTGGCAGCACCAAGAATCTCCTTGGCCTCATCGGAGGCATACGGACATTCGGAAAGCTCGGCCTTCTTGGCCGCAAGCTTCATGGCAAAGGCGAGACACGTGTTACTGCCGCATTCTTTGCAGTTCGTCTTGGGCAGCAGTTTCTGGATTTTCAGTCCGGACAGAGCCATACATCACACTCCTGTATTCTTCATTATTGGTGCTGTCGAATCTGAATTCGGCCGCACCTGCAATTCATCGCAATCGCCATCAACGCAATATCGATGTCGATCTTTGTCTCAGACAACTTCCGCGGGCTACTTCACACCTTCGTCCATCAGGCGGGAGATTGTCTTCTTCAGTGCCATCACTGCCTGCGGGTGATACATGATCGAAATATCCGCACCGGCATAAAGCAGGCTGGTTGCGGTGGTCAGTTCATATATCGCCGCCCGGCTGGCCAGGTCTCCCCAGGCGGGGAAGTCGGATTGGGGGGCACGCAGTTCCTTGATCTTGATGCATTCCTGGCCGGGCGCAACGATCATCGGGCCAGCCAGCATCTTATCGCCGCCAAGGCCGGTCATGCGGATTCGCTCCATCACGGAATACGTGTATTCCACGCCGTAGCCAATCGCACCGGTCATCGGGTCCATCATGATCTGCTCAGGCTTGAGGTTCATATTCGTCATCAGGATATTGAGCTGCTTGCCAATGTTGACGTCAATCGGGCTCTGCGACACCACGCAATGACCGTAGGCCATGGCGGCACCTGCGATCGTGCGATAGTTATCCTGCTCGGCCCAGTTCAGCAGCAAACGCTCGCCTTCGCATTCCTGCGCGACGGCCTTCATAACTTCATTTACCTTATCGAAGTGGCTGTGGCCGGTAATGATCAGCGGCACATCTACAGCTTCGAGCACCTTCTTAACCAGTTCGACAGCACTGTCAACCGGCCGGTCGCCCTTTTCGGGGTGCGTGCCTTCCAGACGAATGCTGACCAGGTCCGCGCCATACTTCTCGACGCAGACTTTCGCCATCTCGGCCGGGTTTTCCAGCAAATCGCCGTACACGTCACGCAACACAACCGGATACTTCTCGCTAACCACATCGTACACTTCCATCGCGACGGCCGGCCTGTGCGGCATCTGGCCTTCCCATAAATGGAACGGCATGCACGATGCTCCGCCGATGGTCACGGTCCGGCCGCGAGTGCCGCCCTGCTCCTTCGTCGCACCCAGCGTAACTTCCCAGATGGGCACATCGGCGACATCTTTCTTAACTTCGAATGACTTCACGTCTGCAATACGCTCGGCTGCGGTGGGCACGCTGATTGCGGGTTCAGCCCCGGCCGCCGGCGCGGCGGTTTGCGACGCAGATGCCTCAACCGGCGCCTCGCCAAGGAACGTTTCACCCAGATTGCGGATGATGTCCTGAACAATATCGCGTGTGAGGGTAGTCTTGAGTTCGTGCGTAACAGCCTTGGTTACTTCTGCCTTGATCTCTTCGATCTGCTCAGGCGAAGTGAGCGTTGCCGACTGAGCATCCGCCTGTGGAACTTCGACAGTTTCGGTAATAGTGGCTGCGACGGATTCGCCCGCATCCGCTTGCGATTCGTCGGATTCCGCAAACTCGGCCATGTCGTCCATATCCAAAGCAGGATGGCCGACCTTCTCCATGTATGCGCGAATCTCATCGGGACTCGTGGCGACGGTCTCGTCGGCGATCATGTCAAGCAGATCGGCGGCTCCCTGTTCGGAGAAACGCTTCTTGAGATCCTGAGCGAGCAGAGTCTTCAGTTCCTTGGGCATCCAGACCAGACGTTTGAATCCGCCTTCCGCAAACAGGAACTTGCGGCTGGTAAGGAATACCTTGCCGCAACCCATGAATCCCGGCGTCTGCTGGCCGCCACCGACATCGCCCGCTAGCGAACTGAATGGCATACCAACCGGCGTGTCGCCCGGGAATTCCCGGTTAACCACCATCACGCCGTTGCACTCGGGCACGTAACCTACAATTGCCTCAAAACAGCCGCAACTGGTCATCGGGCGATCCATAATCGAATACGCACAGAACGAGTCGATTGCCTTGTGACTGTTGGAGTAAACGTAATCGTTGATACCCTTCCACACGCCCTTGACCGGGTCGAGGCAGTCGCCCTTGAGTATAGGTTGGTTCGGGCCGGTTTCGTCGATCTCGTATGCGGCCTTGCCGTCGAGCCAGTTATACGCACCGCACAGGCCCAGACGCTCGGGCGTGATCACGCACACGTGGTCCGGCGCGAAACTCTGACACAGCAGGCACGAATAGAACGTTTCGACAGACTCATCCGTCATCGACTCAAGCCGCCTGTTACGCTCATCATAGATCTTGGCAGCAACCGCGAGTCGCTTCTCCACTTCGTCAGGATCGGTAATCAACGTGACCTTGACCTTATCGACGATGGCCGGGTACTCGCTGAGCAACTTGGCGTGAATAATCTCGCCGTAATGCTTCAGACGCAGACCCTTATTGAAACCATCCTTGCTCACGCGTGTCCAAACAATATCACGCTGGCCCATGTGCCAGATACCTTCGGCTCCATTGAGCAGGTGATGAATCTGACGCTCGAGAATCGGCTCAAAGTCGCTCTGCATCTTGCGACCAGCCGCTTCAACCCATATCGCCAGCGGAGCGGACGAGCCTTCTTCCATCTCGTCAAGGTCAGGACCAATCACCTCGATCTCGCCGTCAGTGATATCCTCCAGCTCAACGCTGGTGGCGAATTCGAAGCATGTGCTGAGGTTGCCGCCGAACTGTGCCTGGAAGTCGCCCTTGCGGATTCGCTCGCCCTCAAACGCGGCCCCATAGGCAACCGGAATCGGCACTTCCGTAACCTGCACCTTGCAGCCGCGAACTTCAAGAGCTCGCTCAACCATGCTTTCGTACGGTACGGAAGACACCACATGCTCATAAGTGCACACGCCGGTCGGCAGGATTTCGGGAATATCGGTATCTGAGATCACCGGGAAGCCATAGTTGATGGCTCCAGCGGCGGCTGCGTATTTCTCGTTGTCCACTTCGCCGAACGCCAGAACGAACGCAAACACGCGATCCTTGTTATAGCGGAGGTTGGCTTCGAAGTCGCCGGGCTTCACGCCACCGAAACTCAAAGCCGCGCGGTTGGCGAACCCAAGTGCGTAGATAAGCGACGAGACATCCTTGCCGAACGGAACGAGTCGTGTTTCCCATCCCAACTGCACGCCTTCTTCTGCGAGCTGCTCGGCGAACTGCTTGCCGCCGGTGCTTCCGCCCATGAACACGTAGAGATTCTTCTCCTGGAGTTCCTTGGCGATCTTGCAGGCGATCTCATTGGTGGGAGCGGCGCCGGTGATTGCTGCGAAACCGGGGGCCGTGCCATCGACGAACTCGATACCGCGTTCGCGCATAATCACATCGCTGGCTGCACCAAGCCAGATACCGTCTACCGGGTTAGGGCCAATCAGATACTTGCACGCTTCGATGATCTCGCAGGCAAACAGCGCAGCGACGCCTGCATCCAGCGTGCTGCCAAGATACGGCAGCCACACTTCGTCACTGGGACGCTTGGGCAGCAGATCCTTGGCTCGCTGAAGAGCCATGCGGCAATCGGCCAGCGTTTTCACTTCTTCGCCGATGAAGGAATAAATCACGGGCAGGTGGTAAGCCGTATCGGGAAACGCTACGGGCTGATCGACACCCTTTGCGGCGATGGCATCATCCAGCATAGCCTCCGCGCGAGCGACCCACTCAATGGCCCCGTCTATGGCACCTGTAGCAATAATCTTCGACATACGTCTATCTCCTGTCTATTCGCAGCGACCGGCTACCGGCCGCATTGTGCTGTTCTTTATGCACCGTGCGGCGTGGCGATCGCGCGACGATCATCCATGCTCATGAGTTTGCGTTCGGCCTTCTTGTTGATGCCCAACTTTTCGCGTGCGTCGTTGAGGATTTCCATGATCTTCGCGCAAGCCTCATGGGGATCTTCTTCCACATGGAACGTCGCACCGAAGTTCTCTTTGACGTCCTCGTAGAGGAACTTGCTTACCGCTTCGCTGCCGGAAATATGGAATGGGCTGCCGAGAACGACGTCAACTCCACTGGCCACGAAGTATGACCCGATAGCAACCGCCTTTTCGCTCATCCACTCGGGTGCGACACCGACTGCCGGCAGTCCGGCCAGCGAATCACCCAGCCCGCCCTCGCGAACTATTTCCGTTGCAGCTTCGAGGATGCGACTGTTGTCTACGCAGCTTCCCATGTGCAGCACGGGAGGAATACCGACCGTTTCGCAAACTTCACGAAGGCCGTCGCCGGCTGCTTTCAGAGCGGCTTCGGGGGTAAGCATACCGGCTTTCGCCGAGCTGATGGCTGCGCAGCCGGTCTTGAGCACCAACACGTTTCGCTTCAGCAACTCGCGAGTGAGGGTATTGGTGTAGTCATCCATCTTACTCTTGGGATTGCTGCAGCCGACGATTCCGACAACGCCGAATATCCGATTCGAGATTATCGCATCGTTGAGCGGACGGAAACTCGCACGGAACGTTCCGCCAAGCATGTACTTGATGGCGTCAACGCTGAAACCTGCAACAAGCGGACTCTTGGCTGCGGGAATCCACATCTTGTCGCGATCACGATTCTTGTAGTTCCCGATGGCCCGCAGCAGCATAGCCTTGGCATTGTCATAGGCGTGCTCTTCGTCGAAGGGCTCATGCGTCGAGCCGATCGTCTTGGCGATCTCGCTGGTGCTGAAGATTTCGGTGTGATACGCCTTGGCGACATCCGGAAGCGACGGCATGCAGCACTGCACGTCGGTCACCATCATCTCTACCGCTCCGGTGAGAATCGCGAGTTCCTGCTGCAGGAAGTTACCTGCCACAGAAATGCCGTGACGCATCAGAACTTCGTTGGCCGTGCAGCAAATACCTGCCAGCGTTACGCCCTCTGCGCCGACGGCTTTGGCGGCCGCTATTATCTCGGGATCGCGACTTGCCACCGCAAGCATCTCGGACAAAGCTGGCTCGTGACCGTGCACGACAACATTCACCTGGTTCGCTTCGAGTACGCCCAGATTCGCATTGCTGCGAACAGGCGTAGGCGTGCCGAACAGGATATCACTGGTTATGGTAGCCACACGCGAACCGCCCCACCCATCGGCAAGCGAGGTCCTGAATGCATGCATGAGCACGCTTCGGTAGTCGTGGTCCACGCCCATCGTGGTGCGGTGCATGCACTCGACGATCATTCGGTCCACACCCTTGGGCTCGATATCCTCGTTCTTCCAAACGCCCTGCTGCTTCAAAGGAGCCAGCTTCAGCGTAGCGAGAGTCTCTTCCTGCTTGGTGAATTCCGAAAGGAACAGGTCGGCGATATCCTTGGCAACGTCCAGTTTCTCGCGGCCGGTTTCTTCGATACCGTATTCGCGAGCGGCTGATCGCAACGCATGCTCATCCTTGATCTCATAGTTGCCACCCTTGCCTTCAGCAGCTTTCTTGAGCAGCAGAACAAGGTGCCTGCCATGATCGCTATGAGCTGCGGCACCTCCGGCCACCTCTCTGAGGAAGTTTCTGGCGACGATTGTATCGGCATCCGCGCCGCAGACACCCTTGGGGGCCTTCGGCGTTATGCGACACGGGCCCATGTGGCAGATTCGGCAGCAAACGCCGCTCTTGCCGAAACCGCATTGAGCTCCCTGGGTGTCCATCCGGGAGAAACATGTCTCCTGCCCGGATTCCATAGCCCTGGTGAGAATCTCAAGCGAGGCGGAATCGCTCACGCGTTCCTCGGCCGTTCGTATTTCTTTTGCCATCTTAATCTCCAATGTAGCAGGGGCAATAGCCGGCCTGCTGATGCGACTATTTCGCAATTTGCGAATCTTGTGAAGTCTTCTGTTTGTTCGGCATTTGGGACTCAACCATCGCCAGCAGCTCGCCTATCAGGCCGGCAGCGATATTTCCATCCGACAGTTCCGTCAGCGCCGTCCCGCTTTCGGCCAGGTCGGCAAGTTCATCATCTTCCGGGATCGGCAGCATGTATTGCGCTGAAGTGTGGGCCTGAAGCATTTCGCACCCGGCCGGCAATCCGCCTCGCCGCATGCGATTGACGACAATCGCCAGGTGGCTGAAATCAATTTCCATCTCGCCGGTCAGATCGTATATGCGGCGGCATGTGTCCAGCCCGCGTTTCGAGGCATCGGTAACTATCACCAGCAGATCCACCTTCTGAACGATCCGGCGGGAAAGGTTTTCCAGGCCCGCTTCGTTATCGATCACCACGTATGGGTAGGCTCCGGCGATCTGGGCAATAGCCTGCTTCAACACGTTGTTGGCGTAGCAATAACAGCCCGGACCTTCGCTGCGTCCCATCGAGATCAGATCAAAATCATCCGCCTCGACGAGGCTCTCGGCGATCTTCATTTCCAAAAGCTGATGCTTGCTGATACCCGAACTCATTCCTTCGGCTGCAATCTGCTTGGCTTCTTCGCGAACCGTGCCGATGGACTTTTCGCAATGCACGCCAAGCACGCCATCCAAACATGAGTTCGGATCGGCGTCAACCGCCAGCACCGGCCGGCGGCCTCGTGATATCAGGCCGTTAACCAGCAGTCCGGCGATGGTAGTCTTGCCGACGCCACCCTTGCCTGCAATTGCGATTGTAAAGGACATCATTACTCCGGAAATAAGGCCCCGCAGCGAAGCGAATATCCGCCTCGCCACCGGACATGGTTGGTCTAGTCAGACAAGCATGCAGGATGGATTCCTAAAAACCGTACTTATCTTTCAGGGCTGCGCTCAGCTTGCCGTTGAGTTCGAACACCTTCTCGGCGTCGGCTATATCCATCGAGCCCGTGCCGCATGACGGCGTGATAACGGTCTGCTCCAGTATCAGCTGACGATCAATGCCGCTCTTTTCGACGAGGTGATCAACCATCTTCTCGTACTGAGTCATGAGCGTATCAACGGTCTGCTCGCGAATGGCAACGCTAGTGGGAACAACGCCCCACGCCAGTGCCCTGCCGGCTTCGAGGTGCGCCTTGACGTGGTCAGCGTACATCGCGATCGTCTCGCCGAACTCGAACGCGTCAAAGTTCACCAGGTCCACGCCCGCGTCCATCAGGATGCTCCACTCGGTATTGCCGCAGCAGTGCACGCCGCACAACGCGCCATCAGCATGAATGGCCTGAACCATTTCTTCCAGAATGGCAACCACGTCTTCACGCTGCACCGATACGTATGTGCTGGAGCCGAATGCCGAAAGGATGGGCTCGTCGACAAAGCAAATGATGTTGTCGGCGTAGGGTTTGAACTTCTGGATCTGCCAGCGGCATTTCATCGCCAGTGCCTTGACGATAACATCGCGGAATTCTTCGTTGTAGTACATCGCCCGCTTGTTCTCGTCCACAACCGTCAGGCTGAAACTGCACGGGCCTGTGGTCTGAACCTTAACGAACGGACGCGTGCCGCCTTCGGCCTTCAGGCGTTCTTCGAGGGCATAGATGCCGGCAGAGTAGTCAGGGGAAATCGCCATCGCCGAGCAATCACCGTCGCCGTCTTCCTCGTCCATCGCCTTCATATAAGCCTCGTAGAAATCGGCGAACGCTTCGGAATAGTCCCCATCGGTCTGGAAGAACATCCGGCCCTTTTCTTCGTCGATCACGCGGCAGGGAATGCCCTCGGAATATTGGATTTCCATCTGCTCGTGCAGGCCTCTGGCCGAAAGTTGCGGCCAGATGGGAGCGTCGGGAATCGCGTTCATAACCACATCCACGGCCGTGGCGGTATCACTGTGAGGAAGGCTGCCTATTGCTGTGGCCAGACATTTGGGCTTGAAGTCCATTAATCCGTCTCCTGTGTTTTCTTGCGTTTTTTTTGCGGGTATTCTTGTATTGACATCGCCAATGCGACCGGGTGATGCCTGCTTCATTTTCTGAATCGATATTGCGGACTACGGCACTATTGCGGATGCGGGCGGCCGCAGCCGTCGCTGATTCTCGCCAACTCGCTGCGACCCTCCGCCAGTTTCTCCTGCAGGGACACAAGAGTCTCCTGAACGAAATCCTTGTCGGCCGGGTCTGACGTTGCGTCGCCATCTTTCAATTCCGCCGACAGATCCTCAATCCGACCTTCCAGTACTTCGATATCAGCCATCAGTCGTACGAATTTCTCGCGGGATACATCTGTCATTTTCGGCCTCCATCCACGTCGAGAACTGCCAGAAGGTTTGCCAGCTCGCCAATAGCAGCATCGTCCATACCATCCAGCACGCACATTCCGTCACGATCAGCACTGCGGATCGAATCCAGATGTGGAATATAGGCTATCAACTCCAGCTCACCCATTGCACCGGCGAGGAACTGCTTGTCGGCCTCAGAGACGACCTTGTTGGCGATTGCCTTGATGTTCTTTATGCCCAACTGGCGCGACATTTCGGCTACGCGAAGCCCGCAGTCCACCGAACGCTGGCCTGGTTCTACCACGATGAGCATGCAGTCCACGCCGCGTGCGGTGGCGCGGCCCAGGTGTTCTATGCCCGCTTCCATGTCCAGTATCAGAGTGTCGCCTGAATGCAGGACAAGGTCCGAAACCAATGCCCGCAGGAGAACACCCTCAGGACACGCGCACCCACCACCCGCACGATCGATTGCTCCCAGTTCAAGCAAGGCCACGCCGTTATGCTTGTAGGCATACTCGTCGGCAATGTCGGATACGTCGGGATTGAGCTTGAAGACCTGCCCGTACTGACTGACCTTGGCACCGGTCCGCTCTTCGACGAGTGCCTTGCGCTCAGCGATCGGGATAATCGCCTCCTGCAGTTTCGCGGGAATCCCAAGTGCGGATGCGAGGTTTGCATCGGGATCCGCATCCACGGCAAGCACCTTGCGCCCCTGCCTCGCCATGAGCAATGACAGCGCAGCGGCCACCGTTGACTTACCAACGCCACCTTTGCCGGAAACTGCTAATTTCACGCCAGAGCTCCAATGTCCTCTCGCCGAGGACTCTTCTTAGAAAACGTAGGAATCTTGGGAATCCTGTGCATCGTGTGAATCCCGTTTAACGCCATTTCACTGCCATTAACGCACGCCGCCACCTCAATTCGACCACACCCGGCGCGCATACTCATATATGTGTGTCAGTAGGATACACGCGATCCGCACAAACTGGATAGCAGTCTGGAAGTGCTTTTTGGTACTTTGGTACGAATTAGCGAATGACGTCAAGATGAGAATTGGTAATATTTGCTTACGCCAAATCAGTAAATCCATGACCCCTCTATCTTTGTAACAGTCTGTTAGAGCAGACCTTTCAGCTTCCACATCACATACTCTCGCAGGCTATTTATTGGATAAAAAGCACCAGATGACGCCAGCAAGCGAAACACCCCTGCCAGCCCACATTGCACATGTATTTACTAATCATCTGGCACAGAAGGGACTAATACAGAAACTGCTGGTCACTGTCCTGATGCACATACAGACAGACGAGGACAGAGTCGCGTGCAACTGCCATGATTGGAGATGAAGCACATGTTGCTTACAGATTGTCCAGTATGTGGCCGAGTTTGTCTCGCTTGGTTTCCAGGTAGCAGCGGTTGCCCGCGTGGGCGGTCATCTCTACGGGCACACGCTCGGTAATCTCCAGGCCAAAACCTTCCAAACCGTAAATCTTGCGAGGATTGTTGGTCATGATTCGCATCTTGGTCAGGCCGAGATCTCGCAGTATCTGGTTACCTACGCCATAGTCGCGACGGTCGGCTTCGAAACCGAGATGCACGTTCGCCTCAACGGTGTCCATGCCCTGTTCGAACTGAAGCTTGTAGGCCTTCAGCTTGTTAACCAGTCCGATGCCGCGCCCTTCCTGGCGAACATACAACACCACGCCCTTGCCCACTTCAGCCACCTTTTGCAAGGCGGTATGCAACTGCGATCCGCAATCGCATCGGAGCGAATCAAGCACGTCGCCGGTGAAACACTCGCTATGCACTCGCACCAATACCGAATCATCATGCATTATCGGATTGCCCTCGGCGTCCAGCTCGCCAACGCCTCCCATACACACCGCAATGTGCGGCTGGGCGTCTACGAGTGAAGTATATGCCACAATCTTGAACTTGCCTGATGCCAAGGCAAGATCAACTTCCACCTCGCGTGTTATCAGCTTATCCGAGCGCAGGCGGTGGCGGATTATGTCTGCCACTGAGCACATTTTCAGGTCATGTTCCTCGCAGAACTTGTCCAGATCGTCGCGACGGGCCATCGTGCCGTCATCGTTCATGATCTCGCAAATCACAGCCATCGGCTTGAGCCCCGCCAATTTCGCCAGGTCCACTCCGCCCTCGGTCTGCCCCGCACGCACCAAAACGCCACCATCGCGAGCCCGCAGCGGATGCATATGCCCCGGACGCGCCAAATCGCTTGGTTGGCAGTCGTCGCGGCACACAACCTGTACCGTGTGGGCCCTGTCTGCCGCCGATATGCCTGTAGATACGCCCAACGCCGCATCGATCGAGATAGTAAATGCGGTGCCCATCGTCGTGGTATTATCCAGCGTTTGCAGCGGAAGCGCCAGCTTGTCGGCATGCTCGTTGGTCATGGGCAGGCATATCTGCCCGCGGCCGAACTTGGCCATGAAATTTATCAGTTCCGGAGTAGTCTTCTCGGCGGCACACACCAGATCGCCCTCGTTCTCACGCGACTCATCGTCAACGAGAACGATCATCTTGCCCTGCCGGAAATCTTCCAAAATCTCTTCGATACTATGCATTTTGCAGTCCGCTCCTGTCGGGGTGGTCCGGAAAGACTCACGATCAGTCGGAATTTCCGATCACCGCAAGACCTCGTCGGGAATGAATCTCACGCTTGGGCGCCGTCGCGTTTCGCGGTGCGCCTCACATCCAACCAAAACATCACAGCCCCCACCAACAGCAGCGTGCCCAGCGGAAACGCCACAAACACAAGTATCTCCTGCACAGCAGGCTCGCCAAGCGTGCCAAGACTGTCCACCGAAGACACCCGACCCGACCGTATCAACAATGCCACCGTCGTCGCCAGCGACAGCAGCAGCAATCCCGTGATCGCCAGCACCGGCACCATTACACGCTTAAAATGAACGCCATGAACGCTGGCAACTTTAACCTTGTTCTTATAGGCTTTTACACCCGCACCATTACCGCCGGACGCCGAATCATCGCTGACGGCGGCCTCCATCCGTGAAAACGGACAATCGCCATCGCCATCTTCGGACGCCTGCGGGCCAGTGTCGCCATCGGTGGTCTCTGCGAACTCCTCGCCATCGGTAACCATATCATTCTCAGGCGTATATGAATCATCACCTGGGTTTGCCATAGCCTCTAGCGCGTCTGCGGTATGATCGCCTGTCTGCTGCGATTGAGTCATTAACCAAGTCACCCTTTTAGTGTAGAATGCTTAGTATGATACAGAATACAGGGCGCACGGGCTAATATTTCTTCCAGCGGAGCATTATGATGACCATGAGGGAACCTATAAGGGCAGGCAGCTTCTACAGCGAATCGCCCGAGGGATGTCGAGAAGATGCGATGGAACTCCTCGAAATAGCCGATGTTCCGATGAATCTGCCGGACAATCTCTATGGCGGTATCGTGCCACACGCCGGATGGGTATATTCCGGGCGAATCGCCGCTAGAACGCTCAAATGTCTCAATCAGGTTAATCCCCTGCAAACCGTCGTACTGCTCGGCGCAGACCACACGGGCGTTGTCGAACTCGGTGAGGTCTACCACTCAGGGTCATGGATTACTCCCATGGGGCAGCTCACCATCGACACCGAAGCGGCAGCGGCCGTGCTGGCGGAAGGCAAAATGCTCCGCCCAAACGAGCAGGCCCACGCCTACGAGCACTCCATCGAAATACAAATCCCAATGCTGCAGGTGCTGTGCCCCGATGTGCAGATACTTCCCATCGCCGTACCGCCCACATCGCTGGCTGTCGATATCGGTACCGCCATCGCAACCGCCCTGTTGAAGCTCAAACGGCCGTTCGCCATTGTCGGATCGACTGACCTCACGCATCACGGCGGACACTTCCCCTCGCCCGGCGGATATGGCGAAACCGGCGTCCAATACGCAGTGGATAACGATGAGCGAATGATAGCACTCATCAAGAACATGGACGCCAGACAGGTGATCCTCGAAGCTCAGCACCATCACAATGCTTGCGGTGCGGGGGCCATCGCCGCAGCCATATCCGCATGCCACCACATGGGCGCCACCCGTGGCCGCTGCCTGGA
Source organism: uncultured Phycisphaerales bacterium (assembly GCA_965369385.1). Taxonomy (GTDB): domain Bacteria; phylum Planctomycetota; class Phycisphaerae; order SM23-33; family SM23-33; genus CBDUQP01. Next base: position 572 of record CBDUQP010000094.1, on the reverse strand, counting down.
ATACACCAACAGCTACGAGATCACCCGCGCACTGTCCCCAAACACCAAAGACTACACCACCGTCGGATACGCCTCGATAATATTCGAGTGATTCGAATGATTCGAGAAAACCCGGCCGACTTCACAAGCATAGCCCCTCGAATATTGCGCAATTCGCAGTGGTGCGAAATGGTGCAAAATGTTACAGAAATGCCATCTTGTGCACCAATTTTCAGCGTTGAGAATCGGCCGTTAATGGCCGATCGCGCCAGCCGTTAGGCATCATTCGCAATCAGAACAGACGTCACATAGTGCACCAATCGCGAGAAACGCCATTTTCGCAACGTTTTGGCGTATCTACCCCACAAAAATCCGATAATTAGGGACGGTGCCTTATTTAATTCGAACGGCGAGCGGATTCACATTTGAATAAGGCACCGCCCTAATTTTGGGTCTCTTTCGACAGCCCCACCGTGCCTTATATATTTCTATTTCGGACTATTCCTATTTAAATAAGGCACCGTCCCTAATTTACGCTAGGACTTACAACGCTTTTTCCAGGACGCGTTGAAGTCAGGAAACAAAAGATGAGG
>CBDUQP010000093.1:0-14739 GCA_965369385.1 uncultured Phycisphaerales bacterium | reverse complement strand
GACGGCTGGGGTGGTGTGTCGCTGCGGTGGGCGTGAATGGGCTGGTAATGCTCGCCCATGAGCTGGGCGAACACGTGGTTCACGAATTCGACTCCGCCGGCGTGGGTTCTGAATGACAGGTCCAGGACTTCGCTGCGTTGAGCGGGCAGTGCGGCGCACATATTCTCGAAGACTTCCACATCCGCGCCGCGGAATTTGTAGATACTTTGCTTTCCGTCGCCCACGATGAACGCCTTGGCCCCATCCGTGTCGGAATCGTCAAACGAGACCAGAGTATTGAGCAGTTCAAGCTGGAACGCATCGGTATCCTGGCATTCATCCACGAGTAGTTGGTGAATATTGCATGCAAGGCGATTTCGCAGGGGCTTGTTGCCTGTCAGCAGGGCGTGCGTCTTTTGTGTGAGGTCAGTGAAATCGAGCATGCCGCGTTTGCGTTTCTCGATGTCATAGGCGTCATTGGCTTTCTGTGCAAGATTCGCCAGTACCGACAGCGTCTTGGACGCCCGCTTGTCCTGCTCGCCAAGCTCTTCGGCATATATTGCGAACTCGGCGAGTTCTGCCTGAACTTCCTTGAGGCTGTCTCGCAGTTCTTTGGCGTTTTCTTTGCTGCCCCATGCCTTCATCGTGCCGTAGGTGCGGAATTTTACTTCCGCCAGTTCGGCGAACGTGCCTGCTGTTCTGTCATCGCCGGAGCATATCAATTGTGCCAGGTCGATGGCTCTGCGGCTTAGCGGAAGGAGCTTGTCATCGGGGTCAGCGCATTGCACGGCGCAAACCTTGTCCAGTTTCGAGCTAATGCCGGATGCGTTGTCGAGGCGTTCGAATGCTGCCTGGCGGGCGTTCTGCCAGCATTTGTGCCAGTGGTCGAGTATAACTTCGGGCGTGGCGTAGTCAGCGATGGACCATACTTCCCGCCGCGTCACCATTTCGCTCGCCAGGTCAACTACCTTCTGGTAGCTGGTGGCCTCGATCACTTCGATCAGGTCTTCGTCGCCTGCTTCGACGGCTGTGAGAGCTGCCCGGTCGCAGGTGTCCTGTGTGAGTTGGGTCTTGAGCAGATCGTCTGCACATACCGAGAATGCCGGGTCAACGCCGGCTTCTATGGCGTGGGTTCGTAGCAGGTTTGCACAGAAGCTGTGTATGGTGGATATCCGGGCTTCGGGGAGTTCTTCAATCCATTCCAGCATTCGCGATTGCATGGTGGGGTCTGCAATGCGGGACTCGGCGTGCAGCATGGCGCGAACTCTCTGTTGCATCTCGAGCGCCGCTTTTTCGGTGAATGTCAGTGCCACGAAGTGCGAAAGGGGGCTGTCTTCGCCCTGATAGGCCTTTAGCAGTTCGGTAAAACGCAGGGCCAGCACGAACGTTTTGCCGCAACCTGCGCCGCTGCGAAGGGCCATGCTTACGTTGATGGAGTCTATCGCGGCATTCTGCTGTGAAGGTGTCAGTCTTATTTCCGGAGGGGTTTGCGGTGGTTGAGCTTCGGTCACTTCGAGTTCCCTCCAGCCGGGATTTCGGCCTTTGCTTCTTTCCGGGCGGGCGCGAACTGGCAAATCTGCTTGAACGGGCAATAGCTTGGGCAGTCGCCTGTGGGGGTGACGTCAAATCTGCCTTCCCTCATTTGCGTGATGAACTCGCCAACGCGGGCGATTGCTTTGTCGAACGCCTCGTCGAAACCGCCTGCATCCTTAATAGCTCTTCCCTTGGCGGAGGACGTGAAGTCCAGCTTGCCGCCCCCGGCTGCCACGCGGTGGAATTGTCCTCCTGCCGACTTTCGCGTGAGCAACTGCTCGGCCGCGCGGGCATACAGGGGCAATTGCAGGTTTCTGCCGGCCACGATATCGGCGATTCTCGGCAGACGCCCGGTTTTGTAGTCCACGATAACCACGTCGGCATCATCGGAGGCACTTGTGTTGTCCACGCGGTCTATCTTTCCGCGAAGGCTCACTGTACCCGCCGAGGTTTCCAGCTTCACCGGATCGGGCGTGCTGGCGGCGTCTGTGAGTTCGTCATCCGGCATATTCCTGGCCGGCATTCCGAACGCGAGTTCAAAGTGGATTGCCTGTGCGCCGCATTTTGCTTCGTCGCAAGCGACAAGTTCCCGCAGATATCCCGCCACATGGCGATGCATCTGGTTTCGCTGGATCTGCCAAAGCCTGGGGAAAGGCGTCCTTCGCTCGTAGGGTTCAGACTCGGCCTCTATTGCGGCAGCAAGCACCTGCAGGACGTGCTCTATGTCCACACCCGCCAGCGGCACGGGCCCCGCGATTTCGGCGTGGAGTGCGGTCATCACGCGGTAGAGCACTTCGTGCATGAACTCGCCGCGGGTGGTGGCTTCGAGATTGCGTTGCGGCTGGGGCAGGGGGCTGAGCTTGAGCACATACGTTGCGAAGTATTGCCACGGGCAGCAGGCGAAGCTGTTCAGGCGGCTTGCGGAAAAGACGGTTCCGCCGGGATATCTCGCCAGGAGAGTTTCGATGAGTCTGGGATTGTCAATGCGTCCGTCAAAGCGGTCGCACTCGCCCGCCTGCCAACGCCTGCGGCGAACGCATACGCCCCTTACCGATCGCACTATCGTTTCTCGCATATTGGCCGTGGCCCAGGCGATAACTCTTGGGTCCAGCCGTTCGGGATCGGCGAACCACCCGCTGACCGCCATCGTCGCCACGTCGCGGCGGTTTGCGAGCTGGTCAGGCGGCGGGAGGAATGTGCCCAGCTTGATTCTCGTTATGCGTTCAGCGGCATCCAGTGCGTCCAATCCGCCCATAGGTTCCAGCAGCGATTCGACAAAACCGCTGGCCGCCGCAGGCTTGCCTGAATTGCTGGATGTCTGATAGCTCACTGTCAGGTGCGAGTCGCTGCGGCTTATCGCAAGGTAGAACAGCAGCATTTCACGAGCGGCAAGGTCTCCGCGGCTGTGGAGTTTGGCACCGGATTGTCGCCAGATGTTTCGCTCTGATTCGCCAAGCAGCGCCCCGTCGTTCTGGCGAGAGGGGAATGCACCTTCATTGACGCCCATGAGGAACACATGTTTGAAACGCATCGCGCGGGCACTGAGGATATCCAGTACGGTTACCAGTGATTCGCCTCGCGGCGGCGGGCAGGAGACCATCGAAAGCGCCTGGCGGAGTGTGATGGGCGTCATTTTGCCCGACCCCATCTGCATAAGTGCTTGGGTCAGCAGTGCGATTGCCCGCAGGTCGCGTGCGATCAGTTCGGCGGCGCGGTGGGAGCAGGCCGCTTCCTGGAGTTTGAGTGAGTCGATTATGCGGAGGATCGCTGTCTGCGGTTTGGCAGGTGCGGCTTTTGTGATGTCTCCTGAGATTGCGGCAAATAGCAAGTCCATCATGTCGGCGGCGTCTTGCAGCGATTGCGGAGTCACCTCAAGCGGGCCGAGATGCATTGTGCGTGGTTCGTCTTCGTTGCGGGTGGCGCGGCTGCAAGACCAGATCATTCGCTGGGCGGCGGTGGCGTATGCCTGGCGTCCTTCAAGCACATTGCCTTCGCGAATAATCATCTCGGCGATGGCGGCAGTGGGGCGGGTGAAGTTGCCGAGCGATTCCGGCCGGAAGTAGCTGCTGCGTAACACGCGAAGCACATCATCCGAAGCAAACTGTGGAGCCAATGATGCGGCATCTGCGGCGAACCTGACGATTGGCATGTCGGCAAGTGGGGTGGGTTTGGCTGCCAGTGGGATATCGTGATGCCTGAAGACTCGCCTTATAGTGGCGTCATAGGATATGCCCGAGCGAGTGATTACCGCGATGTCATCGGGCTCTTCGCCCTGGGTGAGCAGGAGTTTTACCCGCCGGGCGACTGCGGCCACTTCTGCATCCATACCGGCTGCTTCGATTATTTGCAGGTTCGCAGGTGTAGCGATGGGGGCAGCCTGCATATCGAACAGGCTTGCCTGGATATCGTGCAGGTCGCTATTGTTGCCGGGGCATTCTGCGCGGAGTGTTGTCAGGCGTTCGCCAAACGCATCGTTGATCGCCGAAGCGGTGTTGGCGGACCAACGCCACATGCGAGTGCGGCTGTCATTTGTCAGCGGAAGGGTAAACACAGTCTTGTCAAGCCGCGCAGACAGCAGGCGGAGTATTTCTAACTGCGTCGGCGTGAAGTCGGTGAAACCATCGGCGATGAGCATGCTGGTCTTGCCAAGTCCGCAGCTTTCGGCCGAGGCGTTGGGGGTGGCGACCAGAAGATCACGCGCCAGCCACGCCTGGCCTTCGGTATCGTAGAGATTGTTATCGTTGAGATATTGCTGATACGCGGTGTAGACCGCCAGCAGGTCGGCGTTCTTGGGCAGATGTTTGGCATCGTCAGCGGTCTGGGCGAGGTTGGCAGGGTCGATGGCTGCCCGCTTGAGTTCGGCGATTGACGCGTCGAGCGTGGTAATCAGGCCGGGAGTGTCGGCGATTGCTGTAAAGACTTCCAATTTGCCCTTGGCCAGGAGATCGTCCACGATCCGTCGGAGCAGCAGGTATCGCTTCATTGGCGACAGATATTCGGGCGGTTTGTTGCCGGTTGCCAGTATCCGGGCGTTGATGGCAGAAAACGTGGCGATGTTAGGTGCAATCACCACGCCGGTTTCGCTGCTTGCGATCAGACGCCTTCGCAGGTAATCGGCGGTTGGCGCGTTGGGAGACAGGATCATGCAACGCGAACCGAAATCGTCGTCAAGCTGGCGATAAATGTTCAGGCAGGCCGACGTCTTGCCCGCGCCTACAGGGGCGCACACGAGAACCGCAGGTGTTCCCGCGTTCATCATTTCATCCGCCAGATTGTCGCTCGAACACGTGTGCTCCATCACACCGCGATCCCTTCATATTTGCCCGCCCGCCGGTGGGCGATGACAATTTCACCCCGCCTCAATTTGTGTTCTCATTGTTACAGACATCGTAGCTACGCACAAGTGCCTTTCGCCCAGTCCGCAGGGGGGAGTGTATCTAAATTCATGCTTGCCATTGTTGTTCTTGCCGTTGCTGCCGTTGCTGCCGTTGCTGTTCGTTACTGTTCGTTACTGTCGTTGCTGTTCGGGCCGAAGGTCCGATGGGCGGTTAGCCGGGGGTAAGCCGCGACGTAAGTCGCGGTGCAGCCCCCGGATAAGATCTCTCAAAACTCCCCGCCCCGAAGGTGGCGGGAGGTGAAGTCTGGCTGCGAATCGGTACAAATATTTGTCACAAGTCGCCAATATCCAGTCAAGGCCGCAGCAAAAACATCTCTGGCCACCCGCCTATCCGGCGGGCAGGCACGTATGTGCGCTTCGCCTGCGGCGAAGCTTCTTATACATGTCCCCGCTGGCATGCGGCAGTGCGTCGCGGCAAGCGCAGTCACATACTAACATACTGGCTGATGAGAATCAGGCTTGGGAATTACTTGCCGAAGCTGTAGATGCCCAGCGATACCGCTTCGCCTGTGGGTGACAGGTAGAATGCTACGAACGATGCGTCCTTGATGCTTGTCAGGACGAGACGATAACTGTTCCGATGTCGGGCGTCGCGGCGTTCGTCGGCAGTGGGGTTGGCGACTACCTCGTTATAGTCGCGCCGGAAGCAGGCGTGGAATCGGCAGATCGCATCGCTCTGGGCTCTCTTGGCAAGCGTCGAAGGATTATACACAAGATCGTCCATAGGTGCGGTGGCCTTGCGGGTATAAAGAATCGGCCCGGCCGTTCCATTCTTGTACCTGATAACGCCTCCGCGGGGGCTGCGATGGTCGCTGCGAACAGCCTTCGCCAGCACCGCCAACCCGCGAACTGTGCGTCTATTTCTCAGCATCTCGTTCAGTAGCTTCAGGTTCCACAAATCCCCAATCGTCAGATTCCCCGCCGAAGTGCCCAAACCAGCGGACCATCCTGTGATATGCCTTCGCCTGGCAAGACTGCGGTTTATCTTTGCGATCATCATGTTGCGGGATTCGTACCTGCGGAGTGGATCACGTCCCAGGCGGCCCAGCAAGTGCAGATCACGAATATTGAACTGGTAACGATAGTTCTTCTGCCATTTGCGAAAAAGCTTGGCGGCCTGGTTTATGTCGTCCCTTGAATTCCGTGATGCACGCACACACGCCAGCAGCTCGGCGCCGCTTGCGGGAACATAGTCCATACGATTCGCGAACAGCTTCATTGCCTCTATCGCAGGCGTATGGGTTACCATTGACCGCAGATTTGCCCTCATCTCGGCTGCGGTGAGTCTGGCAGCGAGAATCTTCGCAGCCGAACCGCGAGCGTTGAAATGCCGCGAGTTCAGCCCGTCCAGCAACACCTTATACCACTTGTCCTCGCCAATGCGTTCCACGAGGGCGATGTGATCCTTTTCATTAACGCCACCGACCTGTTCTTTGGCCCAGGCCTTGACGGATTTGGCAAGATCTCGCGGTGCCACCGGCGCAACTTGTTTTGGGCCGGCTGAAAGGTCAGGCTGAAAATTGGGCTCAGGTTCGGGTCTGGGCGATCTGCGGTCGCTGATCGTAACCTTGTTGTAAGTGGGCCTCACACGTGCGGGGCGTATGGAAACTGACGGTTTGCCGTGTCTTGGGGCTATGGGTTCTGTTCGGCTGGCAACGGTTGCATAGGCGTTGGGGCTTGGTGTAGCCGGGCTCGTCCTGGTACGAACTGCAACTGTTCTGCCCAGGTAAGCCACTATTCTATCTCGCAATTCCATGGGGCAATCCGGGCTGCCGGCAGTGATGGTAGTGGCATTTATCAAGTCAGGATTCCTGCCAAGCAGATGGACCGCGAGATGGAAGGATTCGATGCGTTGGTCAGTTGGCAGGTCTTCGTCCATAACTCGCTGGGCGTTTAGCTGCCCGAGGGCGAGCGGAGTGTACTCCTGCGGATGCGAAGTTTGCAGGTTATCATACTCCGCAAGGCTGCGGGCGGGGTGAGGGATGGGAGTCTGGCAACCGGCAGTCAGAATCACAAGTGCAGCCATTAACTTGAATATCCGTTTTGACATCGTCTATCCTTGTAGTTCTTTGTCGGGGGATCAGAACCTGATTCTAGCGATGAACGCGTGCGAAACAAGCCAGAATAATCCACAGCAGGTCGCCATCACCGATTCCTGGTGTAACGGTTTATTCCCAGAACGCTTATCCCGCCGGCGCCATGGGCCCATAATGCAGCAAACCCCAGCCGTGCGGGCCGAGGTTTGCCATGAATCAGTCAGTATATCGCCAGGGACTACTTGGCGTAGAAGTCGATGATTTCCTTGCAGCTCTTGGTGGGAACCTTAGACGCCCAACCAGCCTGCCCGAAGGCAACCATACGTGCCTTGCAGACTTCAGCCATCGCCACGCGGGCGGGCTTCATGTAGTCGCGAGGATCAAACTTCTCGGGCGTCTCGGCGAATACCTTGCGGATAGCGCCGGTGATTGCCAGGCGGTTGTCGGTATCGACGTTGACCTTGCGGACACCATTCTTGATGCCTCGCTGGATCTGCTCGATAGGAACGCCGTATGTGGGATTCAGCTTGCCGCCATACTTGTTGATGACATCCTGCAGCTCCTGGGGAACGCTGGATGAACCGTGCATGACCAAGTGCGTGTTGGGCAGACGATTGTGGATTTCCTCGATGAGGTCCATTTTCAGCACGTCGCCGGTGGGGGCCTTGCTGAACTTATAGGCACCGTGGCTGGTACCGATGGCAACTGCCAGTGCGTCAACGCCTGTTTCGGCGACAAAACGCTCAGCTTCGTCGGGGTCTGTCAGGTGGTCCATTGCCTCTTCCTGGCTGAGACCTGCACCGTGTCCGTCTTCGATACCGCCAAGTGCGCCAACTTCGCCTTCAACCGACACGCCAACAGCGTGAGCGGCGTCTACAACTGCTTTTGTAACCTGAATGTTATATTCAAACGTGCTGGGGGTTTTGCCGGTTGCGTCCAGCGAGCCGTCCATCATGACCGACGAGAAATTCTGATCGATCGCACTCTTGCAGGTCTCGACACTGTTTCCGTGATCCAGGTGCATTACCACCGGAATAGTCGGATTCAACTCGACTGCGGCAAGAATGAGGTGACGCAGATACGCATCTTCGCTATAAGCTCTTGCGCCACGGCTGGCCTGGATGATTACCGGGGAGTCAGTCTCCTGGGCGGCCATCATTATGGCCTGGATTTGTTCCATGTTGTTCACGTTCAGCGCGGCCACGCCGTAATCGTTCTCGGCGGCGTGATCCAGCAGGGTTCGCAGGGGAATAAGGGGCATGGCAACCTCTCGCTTTCGAATATCAGTGTTCAAAAAAAGAACTTGGGAAATTCCAATAACACCGGGCCGACCTTTTGCAGGCGACCCAACAAGCGGTGGATTATACGCATACAGCCCGCCGCGAAAAAGCATTTTTCACCAGACAGCCCGCAAAATGGTTTGAAATGGACGAATATCGGACAAAATCACCCTTCAGGGACGCCCAAAAGGCCAAATGGTTGCAGGTCCATTTTCATCCTCTTATGATTCACACCGAAAAGACCGATAGTTACACAAGTTATCTGTGTAAAGTTACTGATCAGGATGATTACCGCGACGAATCGGCAGATTGCCACGAATTCGCGGCCGCGAACTGACGGATCGTGAAATTCGTAAGTTCAGATACGAACCCCCGGCATTATTGCCGCTACGGAGCAATAGTTATCAGCGCACAATACTCAGTTCAAGCATGTAAGGAATTGGCCCATCGCTTCAAGAAGGCGAGACTTTTCCGCCCGATGCACGTGGATCGCTACGATGAAGGCCAGATTCTCAGCTACGATATCACCGGCGTAGTACCGGCTGTTCCAGGCAAGATGACCATCAAAGTCGACAAATTCGTCGGCGGGGGGTTTGCCGGGCAGGTTTACCGTGTTGAGCTCCTTGAGCTTGATTCGCCTGCAGGGCCTATTGACGGGCTCGAGATTGGCAAGAAATACGCCATCAAGATCATGGTTCCCCCGTCAAGTGGATCGCTGATGTTCCGTAATCTGGTTTACGCGGTCGGCTTCCAGGGACCCTTCCAGTTGCAGGTGAACCCCAAAGCCGCACGCGCCGGGGCACTGTGGCAGAAGCTTATCCGCAAGGCAGCGGCGGAGCGTTTCGGCGATGATCGCAGCGTTGTGGACATCTACGCCACCTTCGTGGATCACGATATAGGCAGTTGCGGCGAGATCAGCGAATGGGTGGACGGGCGAGTATGGCGCCTTGAAGTTGACGATCACCTTGACCAGCTAAAGAAGGCGATGAGGAGCGGCGATTTCGATCCCGCAAACAGCGGATCTCCCGAATTCCTCGCCAAACGCAAATTCATGGCCGACTTCGTGAAGATGCTGCACGATATGGGCGCATACGAATTCGCTCGCCAGTACTACTGGGGAACATGCAAGAGTCAGCCAAACGTGCTGAAACGCACGGATCGCGAAGATGACCCCACCGCCGGACTGACGGCTGTCGACTTCCGCGCGGGGCTCGCACTGCTGTGCTTCCTGCCGATGAGCCCGGGCGATTTCCCCCTGATTTTCCAGGGACTCATGCGAGGTTCGCTTGTGCAGTTCGACAGGGGCAGCCTTAGCAAGCTCGAAACGTTCATGCAATCCGGCGGCGAGACTTTCGCAGGCATGGAAGACGCTCTGGCTGAGCTGAAGGAATCCGAAGAAGTCTACCGAAACTCTGTACCCGACATTACTCATAACCACGTGCGGCTGCTCACCAGCAAGAAGCTGTGGTCCACGATGTTCGACAGCGCCGTCACCGGATGGCGCGTGCAGAACACGATAGATGACGCATGCGCCGCCAAGCTGCGCGCCAGTCGCTTCAAGACAATCGCCTTTCTCGCCCTCAGCTTGACAGGCAGCTTGGCCAAATTAGCATCCGCCGCGGTTTTCATTACCGCGTTTTGCACAGGTTCGCTCAACTGGCCTATTGGTATAGCAGCGGCCGCGGTCTTCCTGTTTGTCCCCAATATCGCAGGATTCCTGCGGAAACTGTGGGGCAGGCACGATTATCGAAAGCACTATTTCTGTGTGCTTACCCGGGCGTCATATATGGGACGGGCTATCGACGGAAAGGACACTGAGAAGCTTATCCGGTGGTACAGGACCGGCCGCGTCAACAACAGGCGTGCGATGCTGCTTTCTGAAAACACGCTCCTGTTCATGCTGAATATGCCGCTGTCGATACTGCCGGCATTCCTGCATCGCTTGCTGACCGACCGCATATTTGCCAGGAAGAAACTGCATTACATCTTCGTTCGCCCAATATGGCTTTACTTCCGCGCCGACGCTCGCGAGCACTGGCTGAGGGACATGCTGAATACGGGCGAGAAGAGCGGAATCCTGAATCCTGATGATGCCGCGGAAATCCGCGGGCAGATCAAGGAACCGTTCATTCAGAAGTACCTCAAGTCGCTGGCGGTTCACGTGTGCACCTTGCCGATCACGCAGGTAGTTGCGCTAATCGTGGCGTTGTGCTACGTAATCTCGCAGGACCTAACCATAGTGGAAGGCTTCGTCGAAGGAGCCTGGATCATGGCGTTATTTCAGGTGATCCCGATATCGCCCGGTTCGCTTGCTCGCGGGCTTTACGTGCTCTACTTGGTAATCCGCGAACGAAACTTCAAAGACTACAACCTCGCTGTGTTCATGGGATTCTTCAAGTACATCGGATATCTGTCATTCCCCATCCAGATGGCATACCGTTACCCCGCACTGGCCAGATTTATGGCCGGTCATTGGGCAACCGGAGCGGTGCATATTGTTCCCGTATTCGGCGAACACGGAGCGTTGCTGGAACACGCCGCCTTCGGCTGGTTCTACAATCGTCCGCTCACGCTACGCCGCAGAATGCGCACGCGGCAGGAATCCCGAAGCCACCTGACCAAACGCAGGTGGCATATTCCGCTACTGTCGGCTGTTGCCGTCGCGGCATTCCTTGTGGTCGACTGGATATGTTACATGTATTGGGGAACAATCCCCCACCTGCGTTACATATGGGCTCCTGCGATCATCATCCCGATGGTGACCGGTGCTGCGGTGACGTTGACTGTAGGCAAGGCATCACTGATGTCGCGTGCGAGGCTGTCGCTACTGTGCGGAGCAATCGCGGCAATCGCTTATGGGCTGATCCACACCTATGCAATGTACGCGACGGGTGCGTTTGCAGGCGAAACCAACCTGACCGCCGCCATCTGTGCCGAAGGCGGAAAGGGCCTGATCTGGCGGATGTTCGCGTTCGGCCTGTTTGCCGTGCTGGGAATGCTGCTGACCGAAGCCAAGCTGCCAATCAAAGAGAAAGAACCACAAACCGCCTGAGCAGGCGGCAATCGCCGAATAGATGGGTGGCCATGGCGACACCTCTGGGGTCGCCATGATTGCAGAATGCAAACGACACCATGGCGACCCACCATACGACGGTGTGTCGCCATGCCACCCTCCAATCGCAGAACAGGTTAGCAAAAACGGGGACTGTACCGCTTCTGGGACTGTCCCCGCTTTTGCGGTTCCCCCGCTCCAACCAAACAAATACTAGCCAAACACAAACAGTCTCAGGACTATCTGGCAGGTGATGTTGGCGTAGATGCCGGCTGCCAGGTCGTCCAGCAACACTCCCCAGCCTAGCGGTAGGCGTTCAAACTGTCTGGCGGGCGGCGGTTTGGTTATGTCGAACACGCGGAAAGCTGCAAAACCGACGGCCGCCACTATCCACAAATCCCCTGTGCCTACTCCGTAAGGGATCGCCATCAGCGTTATCGCCTGGCCGGCCCATTCGTCCACCGTGCACTGGCCTGGATCTTTCTTACCGAATGCGTTCTGCGTGAATCCCCCCAAAGCTACGCATGCCACGGACGCCAGAATCGCTACGATCCCCATCGTGACATTCAGGCACATTGCATTTGAATTGCACAAGCACCCAGCCAGCACGAAAAGCAGACACGTCGCCGCTGAACCATACGTACCCGGCGCGACAGGCCCGTATCCCGTGCCAAGCCCAGTCACTACAAATTTACCCAACGATGTTCTGAGAGACTTGCTCACTGGCCAGCCTCCATGTCTATGCCTTCACCAGCGTCCACGACCAGATCATACTCGTGCCAATCGGTAATCGTACCGTTCACGATTGTTCCCTCAGCCTGCGGGTTGGTCAGATAGCAGATGCTGTCTATCTCCGGGGCCTGTCCGGCGTGCCTTCCGATGCACTGGCCGAGATCGTCGAACCCGTCGACTATCACGTCCACCTCGCATCCTATCGCCTGCTTGTTGGCGGAGAATACCACTTCCTGCTGGGCTTCCATCAACAAGCGAGCACGCTCGGCCTTTAAATCAGCCGGCAGATGATCGGGAAGCTTCATCGCCGGTGTGCCAGTCTCTGCCGAGAATGCGAATACGCCCATAGCATCAAAGCCGAAATCCTTCACAAGGCCCAGAAGCTGCTGGAAGTTATCATCAGTTTCGCCGGGGAAGCCGACGATAAAGGTGGTTCGTACGGCAATATTCGCATCTCTCAGTATCGCCAGCAGCGTCTCGATCTCGCTGCGCGTAACTCGGCGGCCCATGCGTTTGAGGATGGGATCGCTTATGTGCTGCAGGGGGATATCCACATACGGCACAACATGCTCGCATTGGATTATGGTATCCACAAGCTCGCGGGTGAACAGATGCGGGTAAGTATACATCAGGCGGATCCACTGCGCGCCGTTCAGTGTGTCGAGCTGTCGCAGGAGTGACGACAGATCAGTATTACCAAGATCGCTGCCGTAGCTGGTGGTATCCTGCGCGATAACGTTCAGTTCCAGTGCGCCGTCGTCTATAAGTTCGCGAGCCTCGATTATCACATCGCCCGGCTGCTTCGAGCGGAACGGGCCGCGGATATCCGGTATTGTGCAGAATGTACACCGATTGCTGCATCCTTCTGCAATGCGGAGGTATGCGGTATGGGCGGATGTGAGGCGGAACCTCCCTGCGTCATTGTTAATCCCACCCGAGTAAGGTTTAAGCAGAACGTCTTCCTGCCCGGTGACCGCTTCGAATATCCTGTCGCGATCATTCACGCCCACGATTGCGTCTATCTCGGGAGCCAGTTCGAACAGGCTCTCCTTGTCGCGTTCGGGCAGGCAGCCGGTAACTACAATCCGCTGGGCTCGGCCCTCGTTCTTGCAGCGGGCTGCTTCGGCGATCATTTCGAGGGATTCATCTCTGGCGTCACTGAGGAACCCGCAGGTATTGATGACTATGACGTCGGCTTCTTCCATTGGGGCACCGACAAGGCATCCGCCTTCTGCGAGGAAGGCTAGCATTTTCTCGCTGTCTATCAGGTTCTTGGGGCAACCAAGCGACACAAGCGACACTGTGAGACCGGCAGGCAGGTTTTCAGGCTCTATAGGCATAGGCAAGATAATAGCCGAGCGCATCACTTATGCAAGCTAACTACCACAACTTACCAGAAGATGGGCCGATTCATACGATGGCTGGCCGACCTGCGGAAAACCTCGCCAAACGCCTCCTTTCCCTTGACAGGAAGGTTCGGAAGTTGATACAATTTGGGCAATGAATCCGGATTCATTATGCAGATTAGCCAAATGAATCCGCGTTCATTCGCATAACAGTGGTGTAGGTGGATTTTTGCAGACACTCATTCCCCCAAAGGAAAGGATCTCCATTCCATGCATCTTGCCATCCCCAAGCCTTCTACGAAGTGGCGATTCATCCTATCCGGCTTAGTATTGCTCATCGCATCGACGACAACGTCATGTTCTGCTGCCGATCGGTATACCGCCGACTATATGCCCGCGGAATATCGCAATGCCACGCCGGTCTTCTCCGAATTGTTTCCTTCGGAAAAGCACCTCAGTTCGTGGTCCGTGGGAAATGTTGCTTCCTGGGATCCGCAGACAGGACACGCTGCCAAGGGGGCTGCCAAGATCTCGCCGTCTGCCGGTCCGTACTACTTTCTGGGGTCCCATTTTGCAGTTACACCGGGTGACTACTTGGCAGCCTCGTGCTGGGTAAAGACGGATCGCGCCGGAGGAGTCAAGACCGAGCTGGTATTCTATGACAAGAACAATGGGCGACTCGGCGCCTTTCGTGGTGGTACTCCGTTTGGGATCGTTGGCCGCATGACACATGCGCTCGGTGGAACACACGACTGGAGTATGCTCTTGCTGAACGGTAGTGTTCCCGCCAATAGTGCAACTGCCAGATTCGTCGTGCGTAACGCGGCGTCCCAGGGAACTGTCTGGGTGGACGATATCACTGTCGCACGTATTGGCAAGGCTGAAGATATCCAAGCAGGCGAATTGGATAGACATCCCATTAAGCTGGATGTGAAAGATATCTCGCCCAGGGAATACGTTCGGATAAGAGATGGTCATCTCGTAGCGAACGGAAAGAGGCTTCGTGTATGGTCTGCACAAGGAAGCCTTCATTCTCCTCCTACGCACCGCGGCATTGATCTTGAGGTACAGCGATTCAAGGAGCACGGTTTCAATGGTCTCCGGACGCTTTGGTGGTGGCATGAGGTGGATGATAACTATACGAAGGGTGATCTGTCTAAGCAGGATCGAAAGGATTACCTGCTGGCGAGGCTGGGACAGCAGGGAGTGCGAGTATGGAATGATGTCCTGAACAGTTGTCGTATCACCCCAGAACACGTCAACGTTATCGACGATCCCGCCACTGCCCAACAGTGGAGCGATGCGGTCAGGGAAATGCTTGGACAAGCAAAGCATACGATCATTCGCAGTGCCACCCCTCGGCACTGGGACCCACGAATGCAGG
>CBDUQP010000092.1:0-14749 GCA_965369385.1 uncultured Phycisphaerales bacterium | reverse complement strand
CGAATTCGACCCCAATGAAGCCATGCTCAAAGGACGCGCCAAGTGCAAGGTTACACTTGTCGATACCGAAAAGGGTAAGCCTGTCAGCAACGAAGTGGTCTTCTGGAGTCAGCTAGACTAAGGCCGACCGAAGAAGCATAGCGCAAAGAGAGCCGGACACCGGGAGAAAACCTGGTGTCCGGCTCTTTGCATGTTACTGGTGCAAGCCTGCGGGCAATTGCATCTGATTACATCTGTTCGAGCGTTTCTATGCCCAGCAGATCCAGACCCTTCTTCAGTATTCTTGACGTAAGCAGGCTGAGCGTGAGGCGGCTTGTCACTATCGCCGGATTTTCGGCCTTCAGTACCGGGCAGGCCTCGTAGAAGCTCATGAACGCGCCGGCCAGGTCAAACAGATACCCGCACAGGATATTCGGCAATCCATCGTCAGCTACCATCTCTATTATCTCAGCAAACTGCGAAAGCTTGACCGCCAACGTCATCTCGGCCGGTTCCGCGATTGTAATCGGCCCAGTTGCATCGGCTTCGCTCACATCGCCCTTGCGGAAAAGGCTCTTCACGCGAGCATAGGCATACTGCATATACGGGGCAGTGTTACCCTCGAAGCTGAGCATCTTCTCCCAGCTGAACACGTAATCGCTCGACCGGTTCTGGCAGAGATCGGCATACTTGACCGCGCCAATACCCACCACCCTGGCAATCTCCAGCCGCTGGGCCTGATCGACATCGGGCAGCTTCTCGTTTACCAGCGTAAACGCCCGCAAGTGGGCTTCATCCAGCAATGCCATCAGCTTCACCGTCCCACCATCGCGGGTCTTGAACGGTTTGCCGTTATCGCCCATCATCGTGCCAAACCCCACATGCTCGGCCGCTACGTTATCGGCAAGGAAGCCTGCCTGCCGTGCCGTCTGGAGAATCTGCTTGAAGTGCAGAGCCTGCCTCGCATCGACTACATACAGAATCCGATCGGCTTTCAGTTCACCGCTTCGATACCTGAGCCCAGCCAGGTCGGTGGTCGAATACAGGTATCCGCCATCTGACTTCTGCACGATAACCGGCAGCGGTTCGCCATCCTTATTCGTGAAACCGTCGAGGAACACGCACTGAGCGCCCTGCGACTCGGTCAACATGCCGGCAGAGTCCAGATCGGCAACTACAGCCGCAAGATCATCGTTATAGGAACTCTCCGCCCGCACATCTTCGCGCGAAAGATTCACTCCCAGACGTTCACAGACGGTGTCGCAATGATTCAGCGATTCATCAATATAGGCCTTCCAACTGGCAAGGCAGTGCTCATCGCCGCCTTGCAGCTTCACGACATTTTCTCGCGCGGTCTGGGCGAATTCCTCATCTGTATCAAAGAGTTTCTTCGCAGCCTGGTAGAACCTCTCCAGGTCTTTCAGTTCAGCAGTAAGCTCGCCTTCACCGGCGGCCGCCAGCCTATCCATATAGGCGATCAACATTCCGAACTGCGTGCCCCAATCACCCACATGATTCTGGCGGATCACATCGTTACCGAGAAACTCCAGCACGCGTGCGATTGCATCGCCGATTATCGTGCTTCGCAGATGCCCCACGTGCATCTCCTTGGCAAGGTTCGGCCCGCAATAGTCAACCACCACGCGTTTTGGCGTCACATCGCCGCAAGTGCCAAGGTTCTCGTCGCTGATCGTAGCATCGAGCTGGGCACCCAGCCACTGGGGTTTCAAGCGGATATTGATGAAACCCGGGCCGGCAATTTCGAGCGGCTCGGCGATATCGGAAATTTCAGCGCTGTCTACCACCTTCTGTGCCAGTTCGCGCGGATTCATCTTGAGCTTCTTGGCGGCCCCCATCACACCATTGGCCTGATAATGTCCAAAGTCCGGCCTGGCCGCCTGGGCAATAAGTGCCTCACTGCCCTCCGGCGCGCCGGCAGCCTGCAGAGCAGCTTCAATTCGTTTCGCAAGTTCCTGTTTAACATTCATCTGCATTCATCCTCATCGGCCAAGATCGCCGTATTGTCACGACAGGGTACCAGATTGCCCTGTTCCCCGAAACTGCAAAAAAAGGCCATGTCCAAGAGGACGCAGAGTTAGCAATACCCTTATGCAGAGGATATGACAAGTCGCCGACAGATGATAGCCTTGACCTGTCCGGCAATGTCTCATATATTTGACAGGCGCCCGAATGGAGAAACGCTATGCCCGAGTGTAATACTGATATCGCTAATCGTGTCCAAACACTTCGTAAACGCTGCGGGCTGTCCATCCGCCAATTAGCGGCACAGGCTGACGTGACACCCGGCATGATTTCATGCATAGAACGCGGAAAGAACTCGCCCAGCCTAACCACGCTTCAGAAGATACTCTCCGCACTGGGAACCACTCTGGGAACCTTCTTCAGCGAGGAGACCGAACCTGAAGTCGGGCCGGTGATCCATCGTGAGAACATGCGGCTCGTGCGGGATGGCCAGCGGAGCTACACGATGGTTTTCCCCAAGCGTGACGATATCGACGTGGAGATGCTCGACGAACAAATCCAGCCCGCCAAGACCAAACCGGAATTCGAGACGCTCGACTGCGACGTAGCCGGATATGTGCTGGCTGGTTCGCTGGTCCTGGAGATACCGTCAGAATCCCCGAAGAAACGCACCATCCGGACCGGCGACGCATTCTACATACCAAAGGGAACAGAGCATCGGGGATACGCACACGGTGACGACCCTGCGAGACTCATCACCGTCTACAAACCATCACGCTATTGATATCGCAACCCGGATCACAAGCTATATCCAAAAGCCCATTGCCTGCAAAGCCGCGTGAATTGTGAGGCAGGCGTGTGACTTGTTCAGCGTATAGTAATGAATGCCTGGAGCCCCGCGGCGGAGCAAATCCGCACACTGGGCTGCGCAGTACGCCAATCCCATTTCCTGCACATATACCGATGACAGCCCTGGATCGCTCATAGCCTCTTCGAGCGCGAGAGGAACGCTGCAGCCACACATTTCCTTGAACCGCGAGATCTGCCCAACGGAGGTTATAGGCATGATACCAGGAATGATCGGTATGGTGATGCCAATGGCACGGGCTTTGGCTACGTAGTTGAAGTAGAGATCGTTATTGAAGAACAGTTGCGTTACCACAAATTCCGCGCCGGCATCCATCTTCATCTTCAGGAAGCCAAGATCACTTTCGATTGTAGGCGCGTCGGGATGCTTCTCGGGAAAGCCGGCTACGCCTATCGAAAACGCTTTCATCTCACGTGCCATCTCGACCAGTTCCAGTGCATGTGACGGACCGTCTTTGACAGGCTGCCAATCCGGCTGATCCGTCGGAGGATCACCGCGAAGCGCAAGGATATTACTCACGCCGCGATCAACATACTCCGCAAGCAAATCACGAATTTCCTGCTTGGTATGCCCCACGCAAGTTAGGTGGGCCATCACCTCGAGATTGTGCTTGTCTTTAATGGACAGCACTATGGACTTGGTCTTGTCTCGTGTGGTACCACCCGCGCCGTAAGTGACCGAGACAAAATCCGGACTCAACGGTGCCAACTCCTCCAGCGCACAGGTGAGCTGCTGCTCCCCTTTCTCACTCTTAGGCGGGAAGAACTCGAACGAGAATACCGGCTTACCGTGATAGCGTTTTTCTTTAACGCGGCCTTCTATCATGATGAATATCCTTTTGCTGGCGGTGGCGCAATGCTCCCCCGCCGACATGCGACACTAACTCTTATATTGACATTTTGCGACACATGGGTTCATAAATGGATATCGGGTCTCGCAACGGAGCGATGCTGACATCCTTGTGTTCAGTGAACTGCCCCTTGTCTTCAATCGCCTGCCAGGTGGCAGCAGTTATGCCGATACCACTTTTCACATTGTCCGCCACCCACCGCATGACAAGAAAAGCCGTATTCACGGTATCTCCAAGAATATCCAAACTCGCATATTCCGGATGGCCTATTGTTCCCAGGAAAATGTCGCCACTATGAATGGTTATCACCAGATCGGAGGTTTCCAGCAGGCTGCTTGCATCGAGGGCGGCCTGCATAGCGCGGGCCTCCTGCTTGGCGCCGGCAAAGAACCCCAGAAACCCATCGCCCACATACTTCACCGGCACGCCATCGTACCTCAACAAAGATTCAGTAAGCGTGTAGTAGGTGTTATTAGCCCAGGCAGCCACATCGCGCGGAGGCATCTGCGCGGACCTGGCGGCGAATCCATTAAGCGAAGTGCAGAATACCGTGGCTGCAAATGTGTCCACACCTCCGGCGCTTCCGGTGAGCAACCATTCCACGCTCACACCCAAAAGCCTCGCAAGCTCAACAAGAATGGAAATATCCGGAGCATTCTCCCCGCGTTCCCATTTGGACACCGCCTGCGCGCTTATCTGCAACGCACTTGCTATGTCTGCCTGGCGAAGCCGCTGCTTCTCACGCCGGCCTTTTATTCGTGATCCAAGTTCCTTGAGATTCATATACTCTTGCCACCTCTACCGTAAGAATAGCCGCACTTGCCCCCAATGTGCAATAAACAGTGAGTTGAATACGCTAGCTACAGGGTTGTGCGTCGCAAAACCGGCATGGCGACACTTTGGAATTCGATATGTAGAAAAAGGCGGCCCGGCAGCGTGATAATCGCGGCCGAACCGCCCGAAATACAGAAACTCACTCGCTGGGTAGCCTATTCTTCCGGAGAAATCGCCTCAACCGGGCATTCGGATTCGCAAGCACCGCAATCCGTGCAGATATCGGGATCTATGACATACTTCGGATCCCCCTCACTTATGGCTTCCACCGGGCAAACCGGAACGCAAGCCCCGCAACAAGTGCACTTGTCATCGATCACATAGGCCATTATGCTTCTCCTCTACTACCGGGAATGAATAGTCCTGATCACTAGTAGTCCGTAAACAGGAATAATGTCAGATAGTAACCTGTCCACAATACTTGTAACCATACCGTAAGCCTGCAACGTCGGGCGAGAGCATGCCCTGACCTACTATAGCTCTGCCAAGGTGTCCAAAACACTTCCCAAAGACCCCAGAAGCCGAATCGCCGGATCAGATCAATCGTCAAAGCTGATCTCGTAGCGGTGAACGCGAAGGTCATATCCGCGGCGGATCGGACACGCCTCGGCCATCTCCAGTGGCATGAAGAGATAGAACTTGCCGCCTTCGCGATCCTCAGTGATTACTAAGTTGGAGAACCTGATATACCAATGATGCTCCTCGTGGGCGGTATCTATCACCGCGATACGATCTCGCTTGAGGCGCAGCGTGTCGGTGTCCACTTCGACAATATTCAGCGTAGTCCTGGGATCACAGTTGAAGACGGGGCAATCTGATATATTCAGAATGGCAAATACCCTGTCGCTGCCTGTCGGCCGGATGAGGTCGGGGAAACTTGCAGGCGAATGCACCCACTCGCCATCGTCATAGGCCAGCGGCTCGGGATCGGACCAGCTCCTGCCGCCATCCTCCGATACCACGATGAGCTTCACGCCCGGGAACCCCTTGTCGTGCTGCGTCACCATCATGTTTCTCACGCGAGCGATAGCCATCAGCCTGCCGTCGGGCAATTCCGTTACATGCATCTCGGCTACGCCGCTGGTGTTACTTTGGTGCGGAGCATGCACCTGCCCTCCCCACTCCCAATCGATGCCGCTCAGATCTTCACGCCACGTGCCGATGAGAGTGTGGGTAACGTTCTTCTTGTCATACCCACTCCAGATGAGCGTGCCGTCACTGATCCTGACGATCCTGTACTGAGCTACCAATCCGCTGCCAAGGCTTTCCTCTGGAGACCAGGTCTTGCCCTGGTCAGCAGACACCTGGTAGACCAACTCGGTCACCTTGGCGCCGGCATCTGAAGCCCAGTGTCGGGTGTATCGCACCAGCATATTGTTGCTGCGATCGAGGTAGTAGCAGAACCACAACTGGTCTTTCCACTCCACCCGCGGGGCGTCCGTCTCGGCCCACGTCAAACCGTCATCCTTACTGACGACAGTCATCATGGTCATGTTCTCGTAGAACAGCCGCGATTCAGGCTCAAACGTGCAGGCTATCATCGTGTCGCTATCGACAGACAGATACGCCATATCGCAAATGTAGTGGGCATGCGGCAGGCCATTCACCGATGCCGCCTGCTTGCGAACGGTAATGCCCGTATCGCCATTGTGCCTGATCGCAACAGGCATACTGCGGCAGAACACTCCCGGCTCGGCCGCGTACTGCACCACCATCCCCACCACTTCCATGTGCACCACGCCGCTGAACTGTGGCACAAAACACCGCCTGCGAACAGCCAGTTCAATGAGTGCATCAGACGATACTCCGCCATCGCCAAAGTTACAGACGATGGATTTGCCGTCAGCTGAGACGAGGTACGCATCTGGCGTCTGCACGAGCGATTCAGTGCTCGTCACCTGCGTCAGCGATTCACCGTCAACACAGATCTGCCCCAAGGTGAGCTGCAACTCATTCGCCGCGCACGGCCGCACTTTCTGGCGATCATCAATCACGCAGCCGATTTCATACGGGTTATACCCGCCGTCGGCAAACAGGCTCTCCGGCAGAGGCGCCTGAGACAAACCGTCGCCAGTATCCGTCCATGGGCCATCGAAAACGTCCGCTCCGGTGAGGAAGACATGCTTACCGGAAACCGCTTTGAATGTCACCTTAGTTTCCGGACCGTACTGATGCCCGGTGGCTACAAGGGGCACCTCTTCACGATAGACGCCCTCGTCGATCATGACGACATCGCCCATGGCAATTCTCGCGCCGGCTGCGCTGATCGTCTTGAACGGTTGCAATTCCGTGCCGGGATTATCGTCCGAGGCGGCAGGGTTCTGCTGAGACACGTAATACGTCTTGCCCCAATTCTCTTTTGCCGTTGGTGTGTACTTCTGCACAGACATCATGTTGTCCTTCACATTGGAGGGTAAGATTGCTCAGCTACTCAGCCGAGATTATGTACTCGAACGCTTCGCGGGGGATATTGTCGCCGTCCTTCCAGGATACGTTGCCCGGATTGAACGACATGTGCATCCTCAAATCACCGGACACGCGGTCCTCGAACAGGTAGAAATTCGACAACCGCAGGTAATCCGGCATCTCCGGCCCTTTGTCGTCTATGACCGTTATGGAATCTTTGATAACGCTCATTTTCTCCGTATCAAGCTTCGCGATCTGAATGGGATATCGCGGGTCGCACTCTTGATATGGAGGGACATCCAGAATATTCGTGACCAGATACACTCCCCCGCCTGCCGCCCAGTTGACAACGCGCACCATCGCAGACGGTGTCAACATGGGGCTTCCATCTTCGTAGGTGAGCATTTCCGGATCGGTCCACGTTCTGCCGCCATCTTCACTGACTGACCAGAACTTGACGGCAGGACACCCTTCTACCTGCCCGCCTCGCATAAGCATCAGCAGGCGATTGCCGCCAAGCGATACCACCGTCGGCTCACACAAACCACGCGACGACTTATCACGTCCGACACTCACAACCTCGCCCAGCTCCCACTCGAGATCAGTTCGGTCTTCGTTCCACCGCGCGAACAAGGAACCGCAGTCGATCCACCATCCGCCATTGGCGTGAACAACACTGCCAGGTTCTATCCCCGCCCGAAAACCCGTCCATGGGAACATCATTGTACCATCGTCAAGTGTCAGGCCGCCTTCGAAGTCGGCGTAGCCCGAGTTTGACCCTATTTCCATTCCCGGCAGCCATCGCTTCTCGTCATAATCGCCAGTTGTCTGAATAACCGGCTTGGGAGCCGACCATGTCTCACCACCATCGGCAGAAATTTCATAGAATGGTCTTCGCGTGGTAAGGCAGACCTGGTCTTCCCAAAGTTCGCAGCTATAGTCGCGTTCATACTCCAGATACATACCCACAATCATATCGGTGGCAGGATCACGATACATCATCCTTGGGGTCTGCTCGATAACTCTTCCGCTGGCGGCCTTGGCCTTCTCGGGCTCCTGACGACTGACCTCTTGCCAGGATTCACCATTATCTTCACTGCGGCGCACCACTCGCAGTTCACCGACCAGGCAGTTCTCTATCATCGAGACGCCTTCACTGCTCACGTAGTGAATCGACTCGACCGAAACGGGGATGTTGTCCTGTGAGGGCAGGTGGACTCTGCGGCTGACACTGATTGACATTCTGCTGCTCCTGAGAGGTTAGGCGCGTATGGTCTATGTACGCAAATACATACCCTGATACTCTGCGTTTGTGAAGCGACTCCTGTTAGAACAGTCAAAAAAACTCACAGATATGGTATTTGCGGCCGGCCTTGGTGAGACACGCACTGTCGTGAGCATTGCATCCCACTTTGAAAGCAGAACAGGTGAGCGGTAGACTCCGGCAGAAACCCGGCGGCAGAAAGAGCCCATTTGCCTGTTGGGATTTGGCCTGGTGTTTCCAAGCTCCACTCTCCGTTTTGTGCCGCCCCGTGTGCCAGATCGGGTCCAGACCTGAAGAATATCTCGCAGACCGCCAAGCCCACTAGAGGAATTCATGGTCGAAATCTGGTGCTCTATAGATATAATCAATGGTATCTTCGCACGCTCGCGGCTTTTCGCCGGGGCGATACCGCCACCAGGGAAGTCAGTTTGGCAGATTCAGACGAGAAAACTAACCAGATTGCAGACAGCGAGTTGCTCCAGAGACATCTGGATGGCGATCCGACTGCCTTCGAAACGCTTATCAAGCGATACCAGCATGAACTGTTCGGTTTTCTGGCGAGATTCACGGGCAATCATGCCCTCGCGGACGATGTTTTCCAGGAAACCTTCCTTCAGCTTCACATCTCGGCAGCCAGCTTCGACCAGAACAAGCGCCTAAAGCCTTGGCTTTTCACGATTTCCGCCAACAAGGCCAGAGATGCCCTTCGCAGCCGCACGCGCCGTCAGATGGCTTCTCTGGACGCCAGTATCGCCGGGGGAGACGGGGATGATGCCGACTATGCGTCACTTATGCCCGCAGATATTCCCACGCCTGACGAAATCACCGAGAACAAAGAGATTCGTCAGGTCGTACAAGAGTTGGTTAATGAGCTTCCGGAAAATCTGAGAATGGTTCTTACGCTGTGCTATTTTCATGATTTTCCATACAAGGAGATCGCGGATGTGCTGGAGATACCGCTAGGGACGGTAAAAAGTCGCCTCCATGCTGCGGTAAAGCAATTTCAGAAACTCTGGCAAGCAAACGCTGAACGGTTAGGTTATGGACAAGCAGAATGACAACTCCGAATCCATTTTGATGGATTACCTGCTCGGACACTGTGACGAACAGACAGCCGACGATGTCCGCAAACGCCTGGCAGAAGATCCCGAGTTCAGCCGCATGAAGGATGAACTTGCCCGACCACTGGCTTGCCTGGACGCCATCGCAGATGTCCGCACACCAACTGCCCTGTTCGAAAGAACAATGGCAAGGATCAATGCACAGAAGAAGGCTCAGGCAGCATCGAACAAAAAGGAGCTGCGACAACGCATCGGATACCCCACTTTCACTCTCCGGGAACTCGGTGTAGCCGTAGCGGCTGTGCTGCTAATCTCCATAACAGCCGTCTCGTACATGCAACAGGCCGAACGAAAAGCCATGGCCAACCAGTGCGCCGCCAACAATGGGCAGA
Organism: uncultured Phycisphaerales bacterium; assembly: GCA_965369385.1. Classification (GTDB taxonomy): domain Bacteria; phylum Planctomycetota; class Phycisphaerae; order SM23-33; family SM23-33; genus CBDUQP01. The sequence goes on along the minus strand of CBDUQP010000092.1, from coordinate 5,112 downwards.
TCGGTACCGCAATGGGCGCATACGCAGCCGCCAACAATCACCAACTGCCCGCCGACCCGCAAGCAAGCGGATACTGGCTCGGCGGGACCAATCGCAAGGTTTCCAGTAACTCGGGTAATCTGTTCAAGCTTGTCACCAACGGATACGCCTTGCCCGACACATTCAAATGCCCCGCCGACCCCCAAGCCAACCAGAAACCGCTCAAGGTCGACAACAAAATGACGGACTTCCCCGGCCCGGAGGCGATCAGCTATTCGTATCAGCACACTCTTGGCCCGCGAGGCATGCCCTTGCGAATTCTTGAAAATGCCAGCGAACGGTTGGCACAAATGGTTGTCCTGTCGGACAAGACCCCGCTTTTCCCCGATGGCAGATTCAATGAGTCACAATTGGGACGTACCTCCAGTGACAATCACGGCCAGCGTGGGCATAACGTACTGCATCTGGACAGGCACGTTGCCTGGCAAAAGAGCGCCAACGTCGGCATCGGCAATGACAACATCTACCAGATTCAGAATGTGACCGCCTATGACGGCTCGGAAGCTCCCACCTCGGCGACAGACACATTCCTCCTGCCCGCATATTCTCCACCAACCGCCAGATAACCTCGCCATGAGACTCTTGCGGTATTGGTTACCTCAAACGACAATACATGATGCGTGAATTGTGGCAACGCCCCCGGTAGAATACTCCTGCAATGGACAATGACCAATTCTCATTCTTCGACCCTGCCAAGAGCAAGCAGGCCAACAGCGCCTCCAAAGGCAGCTCGGCAAGTGCTCCAATGTCAGTGTCGTCACTGCTGACCAGGATCAAAAACGCAATCGCGGAGGCATTCCCCACACGCGTCTCCGTCGTCGGCGAGATAAGCAACTTCAAGCTCCATTCATCAGGACACATGTATTTCCGTATAAAGGATGCCGATGCAGCCATTGACGTGGCTATGTTCCGCTCGGCTGCTTCGAAGCTGAAGTTCCGCCCGCAAGATGGGCTTGAAGTAGTCGTCACCGGCAAGGTGGATGTCTACCATGCGCGGGGGCAACTGCAGTTCTACGCCGAACGCCTGACACCCCAGGGTCAGGGCGCTCTTGAACTGGCATTTCGCCAGCTCAGGGAGAAACTGTCCGCCGAGGGGCTTTTCGACCCTGCCACCAAAAAGCCTATCCCGAGGTTCCCAAGGGCCATCGGAATCGTAACAAGCCCAACAGGAGCCGCCGTCCAGGATATTCGCAGAACGCTCAATAGACGCTGGCCCGGCATAAAGGCATACGTGATGCCCGCGATGGTCCAGGGCCAAGGCGCTGCAGAATCCGTCGCGAATGCAATCTCGCTGCTTGATGCAAACGCACAAAAACTACAGTTAGACACGATAATCGTCGCTCGCGGCGGCGGAAGCATTGAAGACCTGTGGGCATTCAACGAAGAACCCGTCGCACGCGCGGTATTCTCGGCCGACACGCCGATTATCTCCGGCATCGGGCATGAAGTGGATGTGTCCATATGTGACATGGTTGCCGACCTGCGAGCCGCCACCCCCACCGCAGCGGCCGAGCTCGCAGTCGCCGATGCTACCGAACTCACCAGACACGTTCGCACCCTGGCTGGCAGGCTTACCGGACTCGTGACAGAGCGTGTGTCTTCAGCTCGCGCGGTGCTGAACGGACTCGCACGCAGCAACTTCCTGCGAGACCCGGCCGGGAACCTGAGATCGCAGATCCAACGCACCGACGAGCTTTCGCACAGGCTCGCCGCCGCCACCACTCGCAGATGCTCATCGGCCAGGATGCGGTTCGGTCCGCTTGCAGACCGCCTGGCTATTATACACCCCGCCGCCCGCAACCAGAGCTTCATCGCAGCCCTTGAGCGATTGCAAGGTCGCCTCATGTGGGCCCTGTCGCGTCAGGCAAGACTCGCATCCGATCGGCTGACCGAAGCTCAATCAACCCTCCGCATAACAAGCCCCACCAGAGCAATAACGCTGGCTCGCCAAAAGGTGGATGCCGTTGCCAGGCAACTGGAGGCCATGAGTTACAGATCGGTGCTGGCCAGGGGATTTTCGGTAACCAGATTGGCAAATGGCGAAATACTACGGTCGGTAGCCCAGGTTGCCGATGGAGATACCATCCGCACGGAACTGGCCGACGGACAAATTAAGAGCGTAGCTGGAAGCTCCAAAGCAAGCGACCGGCAGCCTCGCAATACAGATAAACGCCAAGCCCCAGTCCCCCGAAAGCGCGGGGAGGAAGATGGGCCAGGCCTTTTTGACTGATACAGGTGAATTGAATGGCAAAGCTATCTTTTGAACAAGCACTGGAACGCCTCGAAGAGATCGTGACCCAAATCGAAGAGGGCAAGGTTCCCCTGGAAGAGTCGATCAATAAGTACGGCGAGGGAATCAAGCTGGTTAAGCAATGCAGGACTATCCTCGACAAGGCCGAACAGAAAATTCAGATTCTCACCAAGGGAGACGATAACGAATTAATCCCCAAAGGTGAATTGCCCGCCGAAGACGACGACTGAGCGGACAAAGAATTCATCACACCCATAACGGAGCACCAATGAAGTTCAGAACATTAATAGCGGCCGCAATAGGCTTTTGCCTGCTGCTTGCGTCAAACCATATCGCACAAGCATCCGCCAAACCTGTCAACGAAGCGGAGAAAACGCATACCGCTTCGCAAGTCGCACATTGGCAGCAACGCAAGATAAACGACTCAAAATGCAGTATTTCACCGATAATCGACAATGGCGCAGGGTGGGAACTCAATCATCATAGAGTCACCGTCGACTACACAGGCAATGGCACCGTCAAGCTCGCCATCGCTTCTGGAGGCGACCGGTTCTCGTTGGAAAAGACCCTCGAGAAAAAGTTCAAATCCAGGTTCTACAAGGCCACCAACGGCAAGGAGCTGCCTTTCCCCGCTAATGCAAAAATGCGCAGCCGCGCCTGGTTGCTCGTGCAGACTACCGGCAATGTCAGCATCAACTCCATCAAACACAAATACTGGCAAGGCTGGCGAACCGTATACGGACACTCACCGGGCTATTTCCCGTTCAGGGGGAAGAAACTGCCATTCCGGCTGAAACTTCCCCGCAATTACGATCCTTCCAAATCCTATCCACTTGTTATCTCGCTGCACGGATCAGGGGGAATGGGCTCCAACAACATGGGCAGCATGGAGCCGTGTACGCTGGCACGCTACCTGTTCACCAAATACTACGATGATAATGACCTCAACTGCTTCAGCCTGATAAGCCAGGTACCAAAAGGCAAAGAAGTGCCCCCGCCGTTCTGGCCAAGGGGCAGGCTTGGCGCGCCCGACAAGTACCATCCGACCTATCCAACTATTAACGAGAACAGTTGGTACACACTTGGCACACTAAGGCTGGTAAGCACCCTCATCCGGGACCCGTCGCTAAATATAGACCCCGACAGGGTATACCTGGGTGGCTATTCACTGGGCGGCAAGGGATGCTGGGAGTTCCTGAAGGCCGGGCGTGAAGTATTCGCCGGTGCAATCTCGTGCGCAGGTTGGCCTATCGGGCGGCCATACACCACTCCACAAGGCAAACTTATTGACCGCCTGAAGCTGGAAGTAATGCGTTATAAGCATATTCCCGTGCATGTGCTGGTGGGCGGCAAGGACAAGATGCGTTTCGGCAGCAAGGCGGTTCACAAGGAAATCGTAGCCCAAGGCGGACGAAGTACGTATGTGGAGTTCCCCAACACGGGCCATGGAAGCAGCGCAGCCTGGGCATGGGGCAACCGCAAATACATGAGGTGGCTGTTCAAGCAGAATCGCAAGAACAACCCCAAGCCCGGAAAGGATCCATTCCCGCACGGACAGTATCCTGAAAACAACGTTCCGCCTCAATCATCCACGGTAAATGCATCGAACTGAACCATTCTGGCATGACGGAGGTGACTTTGGCGACAATCGAGCCGGGTTTTGATCTTGTCTTTGGAGCGCCGGTAAGCAAGAATATCGTTTAGTGCCTCTCCGGCACATCAGGATAACATGCTTCCTGAAGAGATGATCGGATGTATCCCGCAAGGAGTGACTCAATGAGAAGCCTGAAACTTGTTTCGATACTGTGTGTCATGGTGCTATGCCTGACAGGTTGCAAAAGACGCGAATCTGAGGACATTGAAGGATTCGATAAGGATATCGACACACCCGCCCCACTTGCCTTGCCATCGCAAAGTATGGAAAACTCAGCATTACCGAGTCGCGAATCGCAAAAAGTAACCACCACAAACTCCGGCGATCAAAAGGTGCGCCTGCCCGAGGTTACTGCCGACAAGACACAAACCGCCATGAGACTCCTGGATGCATGCGCCCAATGCATAAAGACAAGAGATTTCGACACACTGGCCAAGCTCCACGACGCCAAATCCGAATCGCTTATCCGCAACATGGAATCCAGCGAACTTAGCCTCAGGGCCAGTATCGCCTCGCTCCAGAGAACCGGACAGAGCACACTCGGCAAGGACCTGACCAAGAAGATCATAGAAAAGGCAACCGAGTCGCTCAGCAACATAACAGTACCCGGCAAAGAAGCAGCTGGCTTGTTCGCGACACAGGGCTCTTGCACTGTCAACGAAACAGACACGGAACTGACAATCGGCGGCGAAGACGGACATGTTTTCAAGATCGACACTTCCACCAGCCCCTGGAAGTTCATAACCACAGATGCCCAAGTCGATCGAATGAAACTGCACGGGGAGCTGGTCGCCGGCGTCCTCAATGTTATGGAAGCGCTCCAAAACGGCCTGGACAACGCCGACATCGATCAGGCCAACGCCGAAACCGAACTCGATGCACTCATCGAAAGCCACATTTCCGAACCGGTTGGCAAGCTGATGGAAATAGAGGATGCAAACAACGAGTAGCCAACCCGCGAAAACACCGATCTGACCTCTCAAAAGGAGCAACTGAGCGTGTACGAGATTTCTTTCTGGCAAGAAAGAATTCTCGTACACAGAGCAGTGGAACAGTTGAGCAGGAGAAACGGCAAAGACGTGATCCGTCGCCTGGACTCGAAGTCCAGAAAGGCGGCTCACCAGCGGTCTCCTGGCCACAAGCGAAGCGAGTGGCGAATCTCCTGCTC
>CBDUQP010000091.1:0-14970 GCA_965369385.1 uncultured Phycisphaerales bacterium | reverse complement strand
TCCGCCCGCCGTTATGCCGCCCGCCGCTTCATTGATTGGGGATATAAGGATATAAGGGGAAGGATATAAGGGGTCAGGAACCTTTTAGTTGTATTTGGAACAATAAAAGGTTCCTGACCCCTTTTGCTCCAACCATGCTTTACGAAGGCCCTCGATTTTACCGGGTATTTTTCTATTGACACTAATTGCACGTGTCAGGTATGATAATAGCACGTGCAATTGACCAGAGTCAACCATATATGAGTGAGAAGTCATGAGAGTTCGCCAGATCGATATTGCCAGAGTCGCCGGAGTTAGCAGACAAGCTGTCTCTGCGGTTCTGGCTCGTTCAAAAGGCACGGTGGCTGTGAATGAGAATACGCGAAAGCGAATCCTGGAGATTTCCCGGAACATGGGCTATCGCCCCCACGCCGGCGCACGCGCCCTTGTCCAGGGAAGATTCAACCGTATTGCGATTATGGCTGTCCAGTATGGCCAGCGTGGACAATCCAGAACCCCAAACAATGGGTATATGGATTCGGCGGCAGACTATCTGGCTGAGCAAGGGTATTGCCTTGTATATGAACCCCTCTATCTCAACACCGAAACTGACGATTTTATCACCCCCCCTTCTCTGTTCTCTGAGGTATCGGTAGATGGCGTATTGGCGCTGGAGACCACCGGGGTTGTTCCAAAAGCCGTGGATCATGAGATATCCAAGATTTCCGCTCCGGTCGTCTGGTTGAGTCGAGATATGGCCGGAGACGGCGACTCGTTCATGTTTGATGAATACGCACATGGACAAATGCTCGCTCGCCACCTCGTTGAATTGGGGCACTCGCAAATTGGATATCTGGGTTGGAAGTCCCCTCACTATTCAGCCAGGCAACGCGAAGCCGGAGTCAGAAGCGTACTGGCCGAAGCAGGCTTGAAAGATGACTGGGTAATTTCTAACGAGATTGACTGTCGCCCTTTGAACCTGGAGCAGATGGCCGATGCACTCCTGGACATGGCTACGTTTCCCATAGGAGTCATCTGTTACAACCGTGTTATGTTTAACGCCCTTCTGCTTACCCTTGCCCAAAGAGGGCTTCGGGTGCCACGAGACATATCCCTGTGCTACTTTGCTTCGCCATGGGAAAACGCGTTTGTGACAAGACAGATAACAACCCTCGAAATACCCGAGGCGGAGATGGCACAGGCTGCGACAAGATGTCTTCTGTCGAGGATTAACAATGAAGGCACCATCGCTCCAGCCAAGCCGCTTCTCGGCAGCCTCAAGGTTGGATGCACAACTGCACCACCAGGACAAAATTCAAGTTATTGATATTGGTTCAAGCAGACCGCGCCGTATTCGCGGAAGAATTGGCGGCCTGATGGTACTGCCCACGTAATGCCGGATTTGATCACATATTGAAGAAATCAACAACCGTTGTTGATCTTGCAAGTTACTGCTCTTTATCGAGCGCGTTGCTCGATTTAGAAGACACGTATGCTCTTGAAGGGCAAAATACTCAGTTAGCGTCAGGAGGCTTATGATGACTTTACGAGGAGATGTATTGAGAAGGATGACATTGGCCGTTTTGTTGTGTGTGGCCGTATCGACCGGGATCGCAATGGGCGATGGCGGTTTTGTCGAGGAGAATGACACTCCCTATTGGACAGGAACGACTGCCGGTTCAACCGACGGAAATCCCTATACGGATGCCAATGGGAACACCTGGCTGGCCGCAAGAGCACCAGACTACAACGGAAGCAACTGTGTGGATTTGACGCAATATGTAACGCACACCTGGTCCACAAGTTGGGGCGGGTATTGGAACGGTGCCGGCAATGCGGACTACTGGCCGGGAGAACTAATGCGGTGTGGCGGAAACAATAATGAAGTGTCAGCTCTTATCTTCACGCCCGACCAGGCCGGAGACTACAGCTTCTACGGAGTTCCGATATCATCTGGCGGGACACTGAATGGTGTGTATTACTCGATACTCAAGTTTTCCGGAACGGCAGGAACGATAATACACTCTGGTTTGACGTACTCTTACACCACTGACGATTTGTCAGCCGTTTCAGCCGTCCAGAACATATCCCTGAACGAAGGTGATTCCCTGGGCATCATTTCGATGGTAAGAGCAAATGGTTACTGGACGAATATGGACGTCACCGGCGTTGGTATTGGACTTGTCCCCGAACCGGCAACGATGACCCTTCTGGCGATGGGACTCGTTCCCGCAATCATGAGACGTAGAAAATAGTCCCAAGAAACTTGTTCGCTCAATTGTTCGGTTCGTTGCAGACCTGTGTTTTATGGTATAATGGTTACTTGACTGGGAAGTGCAGTGTGGCAACTCTGAAGCAATTGAATAGATTGCAGGAAATCGCGTTATCGCGTTTTCCGATATTCGTTGTCGCTGCTGTTGCGGCCGGCGTTTCACGACAACTAAAGCAACAGCAGCGATAGCATTACGGCTTTATGACGCATGTCCCTGAGGCTCAAGTAATGGCCCATGGATTCGACTGCATGGCCCGCAGAAGGGTTAATGCCAACATCGTAGAGGGTTGTCTGATGAAGATCAAAACCGACACACGTTTCGCGCCGAACAGCAGCTATTCGCCCGGCCATGTCGCGCCGCGTCGCGGACTTCGTGGCTTTACCTTGATAGAATTGTTGGTCGTGATCGCGATCATCGCGATACTCGCATCACTGCTGCTGCCCGCTGTCAACAGGGCAATGGATCTGGCCAGGCAGTCCAGTTGCTCGATTCAAATGCGGGCAATAGGGACGTCCCTGGTGATGTATGGAAATGACCATAATGGCAAGTATCCTCCCAACGGCACTGAGTATTTTTTCATTCGCTACATGGCCCAGCATTGGGATTCCCTCTCTGCAGCTAACCCGGCAGGCAGCGGCTTGGTGAGCGACTATCTGGAGAATCCGGCAATCATGTATTGCCCGGGGCGTAAATCGTATGAAGAGCGGAAACCGTTGGATCGTATAGGCCATGGCTACAAGTATGCTAAGATATCCTATGTTGTCTGGTCAGGCCTCAATGACTGGGGTGACGTGGGGACCAATCGTGACGTTTATAAGCATCGCGCATTGGATATGGATTCTTCCCCAGACACCTTCAATGTCACGGACATGGTGTGTACGACGGAAGACGCTACCGGCTACGATTGGATACGCGGAAACCATCCCAGGGACTCGACGGTAGCGACCCCGGGTGCGGGCGGAAATATTTTGTACAATGACGGTTCCGTTGAATGGAAGGACGCTTCGGAGTACGTCTGCGTCTACAGAACCTATTATGCTCACCCGCTATCTCGCTAAATCATCCCGATGTCACCGTGATGTCATTCCGACGTCATCCGGTTCTCATTATTCCTCCCCGTTTTTATACTATCTTTCGAATCACAATATGGATTGGAGTGACTCATAATGAGCTGCTTTTCGCCTAACAGGTATATCATGACGTCTGTGCTGGTTGTTCTCGCGACGGCCACTACGCTGCTTGCCGAATCCAATAGCACAACTCTTCATGAGAGCGTTGTGATCCCCACGTATATGAAGCTCTCGCAGACCTCCACGCGAGACATCATGTGCATCAACGGCAAGTGGAACTACCAGATAGTTCCCGGCCCGGCGTACAAGCACCCACCAGCAGACAAACCGTTACCGCCGGTCATCGTGGCCGATTCCCCCCAGGCCAATCCCAAATACACTGGCGTAAGGGTATTGCCAACCAGGCCCAAATCAGTGACTCGCACGACCGCCAGAAAGCTCTGGTATACACGCAAAGTATCTGTGCCCGAATCATGGAAGCATCGTCGCGTCATCCTCCAGTTTATGGGCGCCGGGTTTGAGATAGCGGCGTATGTGAATGGAACCTTTGTGGGAAGTCATATTGGCGATGCCACGGGTTTCGAGTTTGACATTACGGGCGCCGTGAAACCAGGACAGGAGAATCAGATACGATTGCGAGTCTGGTTGCATGATGCCAGATATGGTCAGCACTGGCCCCAGGGACTCATTGAGACAATCTGGACTCGACGAACCGATATATGGGACGACATCTATCTTGTTTCCCGGCCTCAAATCTCGGTGCAGAACGTGTTCATCAAGCCAAGCTGGCGCAAGAAGCAGTTGGCTCTGGATATTGGCGTCACGAACAAGGCAAGTCAGGCAAGCAGCATAACGGCTGAGTGTTCAGTGGAGACACCGGAGGGAACCACAGTCCTTGACCTGAGTTCTCCGATCAAGAGAGTCGCTCCCGGAAAGACACAAACGCTGAAGATTCGCAAGCGTTGGACCGCATTCAAAGCCTGGTCTCCCGAGAATCCCTACCTGTACACACTTGTGGTTCGTCTGAAATCCAATGGAACCGTCTTGGACGAATACAGGGAACAGTTCGGGTTCAGTGAATCGTGGATCGAAGGAAAGCAGTTCTATCACAATGGCGTCATACGTCGATATCACTGCCTCACGATCCACCAGTTCCCTGGCAATGTGTGGTGGCACAATAAGGAGTGGGCAAAATCCCTGATGAAGTACTACAAGCGAATGGGGTACTCAATGCTCCGGACGTTTGCCAAGCCCAACTATGTACTCCTGGAGGCAGCCGATGAAGTGGGCATGTTCATTAAGGCACAGTCGGGATGGCATCATGGGAATGATCCGCTCACGAAGGAATTCAAGAAGAACTCCAGCCGTATCATTCGCGAATGGATACAACGAGACCGCAACCATCCCTCGATTGTAATGTGGGACGCCGCCAATGAACCGGACGGGCACTATGAGACCGTCAAATGGGTTATGGATGAGATCAGGCGGAACGATCCAACCAGGCCAATAGACGTGGATCGTTCGTATGGAGTGAACCTCTACAACTGGGCTGGCAAGCCCAAGGCAACCGACAATTACAATCCGCAGCACACGAGGAATTCCCTCACTGGTTTCGAAATCGCCAACCCTCATTATCCATTGTCTGCAGGCCGACAGCGCCACACAACGCTTTCGGCAGCCAATTACCCGGCAAGTTGGATGAAGTACGGGAAGGTTCCACTGTTCTTCGGTGAATGGACGCCATTTTCCAGGACCGGCGATTTTGTATTGGGCGAAGACCGATATCTTGAATTGCGGAAGATGAGGCGTTTTGCATGGAACAGGCACAACATCACGCCGGAAGGTTTCCTTGCATATCTGGAATCTATCTACCCGTACTGGCGTGCAATGGGTGTGAGCGGCTATGACGAGTGGATTAGTGAGTCGCATCAGCAATGGTTCTTCCCGCCGACTGCGGGCAATTATCCGGACTGCAGCCCGAAACCGGAAACAGGAATCCAAGCCGTCAAATGGGATTCCATGGATGGGCCCGGACGGAAGTATAAGACTGTCCCCAAGCACATCCTTCACAGATTGCATCCTCGTTACTATCCCAATGTGGAAACGGTGGCGTTGCATAAGCACACAAAACGATACTCCAACTTGTTCAGGCCGGTATACCTGTTCTTCCCCGATCGCACTTGCGCCGTCTATGGTGGACGAACACTCAAGCGTAAGTTATCGATCATCAACGATTCGCCCAAGAGCCGGAAGGTGCAAGGACGGGTGGAATTATTGATCGATGGTCAAGTAGAACAGCGCAAGACCTTCAGCCGTTTCGTACGACAGGGAAAGACGGCCACAGTAGCTATCCCGATCAAGCTGCCTTCGGTTCAGACGCCGACGAGTGCAACGATCCGAATCATTCCTGAACTATCCGCAGACACCGCCCACGCGGAAACGTTGGAGTTGGAGATTCATCCAAGACGGCGAGCGAAGCCTGTCGCCAATTCCCTCGTCTTGTACGACCCCACCGGCCAGACCGCCCGTGCCTTACGCAGACTGAATATTCCCCACAGAACACTGAGAGATCCCCGAAAACTCCCCGCCGGTTCTCGCACTCTTCTCATCGGCAGAAACAGCGTTGACGCCAAACTGCAGAAGGCAAGTGCTGCGATATGCAGATTCGCGAAATCCGGAGGGAAGGTCGTCAGCCTGTCGCAATGGCCGTGGAAAGGGTTCGTCCCGTACAAACTGCGCGTGTACCCGCGCGTGCTGCCACTGCCTCAGGTCTGGAAGGTTGCCGACCATCCCGCCATGAAAGGCATATCAGACAGCGGCCTGAAGTACTGGCCGAATGATCGCGGCAAGGAGCTTCGCATTCCGGGCGCGGTAAGCTCGCATCCCTTCGTCAGTCGTCTGAAAGGCCCATTTCGGCCCATCCTGGTTGCCGGATCAGGGAGCACTCTGCAAACGCTGATCTCCATTCCCATGGGACGCGGCGAGGTGATCCTCAGCCAGATGGATATCGTTCCGGTTGTCGGCGAGAGCCCGGCGGCTGATCTTCTGCTGAGGAATCTCTGCAAACCTACCGTGCGACGTCACGATTTCCGAAAACTGTGGTTCGTCGGCCCACGATCAAATAGCGGTGTGCTCAAGGAAATGGGGATCACGCCTGCTGTCCTTTCGTCAGCAAACAAGGATACATTCTCGGCGAAGGACCTGATCGTGTGGTTCCCGGGCGACGCGCCGGTTTCGAAACAGGATATCGAACTGACTCGCAAGGCGATCCGTCAGGGAGCTGCCCTGCTTGCGATATCCCCTTCGCCCAAGATGTGCCCTCCCCTGTCGCAACTTCCCGAATATGGCGACGCAAAGAAGTACAAGGACGAAGTCTACGTCATGCAGATGTCAGGCCATCGGTATGTCCGCGGCCCGAAGGGACGATGCGTCAAGATGGCGACGGTTGACAGAGCCAATACCCTTGCCGACGGCGTAACCAACGGTTCGCTCTTCCGCTCTTCCATGCAATCGGGAACGTACAAACTGGCTGATTACGAAATAGAGGCGGCCGGCGGATATGTGCCCCTCACGTCTCCCGGTGTAATCGCAGCCGCCAAAGGCCCCACCGGAAGCCCACTGATTGTGGTGACCGCGATTCGCGGAACTCGCACAAAGAACATCAATCGCTTTGACGCAATGCTCCATTCGCTGCTGGTGAATCTTGGTGTGCAGTTTACGGAAACACACAAACCTGTGGCATCGCGCCCAACACGCGGAGAGTTCACTCCCGTCAACCTGCGATCGCTCTGCACGATGGGTTTCAGGGATGATGTCTCCGGCGACGGAAAAGGTGGCTGGGGAGATCAGGGGCCACAAAACGATTTGAGGGACTTCCCCATCCACACAAAGGCTTTCCTGAAGATACCGTTCAGCATCATCGATCCTGCCGATAATGGCGGCAAGAGTTGCGTAATTCTGGGAAGCAGCCAGATCGCCGGAAACAAGCCGCGCAGCGTGACAATCGACTTCGGCAACCGCAAGGCCACTCGCGTGCATTTCCTGCATTCGGCATCCTGGGCGCCAAAGGCCGGCCGAATCGGGGAGTATGTTGTCAAATACGAGAGAGCCCTCCAGAAAACCGTTCGCATACCGCTTGAGGTCGGCACGAACATCGCCGACTGGTACAATCCGCTCGATGTGGATGATGCGTCAGTCGCCTGGCGAGGAGGCAATGCACGCGCAAACGTTGGCGTGTATCTCTACACGTGGACCAACCCGTATCCAGATATGGTAATTGAAGAAATCGAATTCAAGGCAACACACAAGAATGCGATTCTCGGACTCATAGCAGTTACCGTCGAGCAGTGAAGCTCACGCGATCCATACGTCGCCCTACCAGGATCTGGAGGCTTTTGATGGACTTTCCCGTTTCACAATTATGATGTAACATGGACAACGCCGATAATTAGGGCCGATAATTAGGGACGGTGCCCTATTTAATTCGAACGGCGCCCGGATTCACATTTAAATAAGGCACCGTCCCTAATTTACACGGATTCACATTTAAATAAGGCACCGTCCCTAATTTACAGAACAATCGGCCAAGAAAATGCCTCAACTACCGAACCCCTACTGAAGTGTTCCATCAACGTCTTGTTGCACTTACGATGTGAATTCGCGCAACAAGTTCGTAAAATGCGGGACGGTTACTAATTAATTCTTTCTTTCGCTTCCTCCGGATTCTTCGTGCAGTCGCGATACGCACGATGGTGCGGCAGGGCGAACCACAACCACATGATCATCGCCCGTCTTCGCCTTCGGCTTGGTCGTGACATGCCGTCGCGACAAGGCGCAGTCACTTATTAACATACTGACCGGTGCGGCGGGGATTGATGCAGGGAATTTGGGATTTTCTTGGCCTCGTGCAATGCAAACGCCAAAATGCTGCAAATTGCATAAAGTGCACGTGACTGCGATGCGTTTTGACTTGCGAGGCTAACATCCGCTAAAAAAAGCATATAACGCCGGGCGCTAATGGTGCAAAATTGCAAAATATGTAACATTTTGCAACATTCGCCGATTTTGCAAAAGACTCCGGCGAATTTCTGCCTTCCCCAGCGAAATCATTCCGCGCCGATCAGATCCAGCCGGTCGGTGATGATGTTGTCGAGGCGATCGACGCTGTTCATCTCCAGCAGTTCATCAATATCTTCTTGTGTGTTCACGGTCCACGTGTTCAATCGTACGTCATACGCTGCTATGGTGTCTTCGTTATCCAGGAGGCAGCGGAATTGCGGATGGAGATAGTCCAATCCGGCGAGCATTTCGGGCGGTGCGGCTTCGAGCGATTCCATCTTGCTGAAGAGCAAACCAAATTGCACACCCATGTGCTTCGTGGCCTCGATGACTTGTTCCATTATTTCTGCGGAGAACGAGTGCAGGATCACGTCGCCGCGCGGCCGGTATTTTTCGAGTATCGCAACCAGTCCCGCAATGAACGCGGGGTGATCGTATTCGTAATCCTTGATCTCTATAAGCAACTGCTTGCGGTGGTCTACCAGTGTGAGCAGTTCGGTGAGCAGTGGGATTGCCTGATGTCCCATGTTCTCGCTGGCGGTCGAGATTCGCCGGAGGGTCTCGTAATCGCTCTGGCGTACGACTGCATCGCAGCCGCAGTTGCGGGTCAGGTCGGGATCGTGGAATACGACTATGCGGTTGTCGGCGGTGAACTGTATGTCGAGTTCGATACCGCTGATGAGATTGGTTCCGCCGCGGTAATCGAGCGCGGCCTGGAACGCAGCCATCGTGTTATCGCAATGCCTGACAGGATCGCCTCGGTGTGCGACGTAGGTGACGTGTGTGGACATCGTTTAGAGGCTCCGGTCTCCGGTCTCAGGTCAGTGGTCGCCATTGGGCCGCGTCACTTCGGATACTATTGTCCCGAGCCTGTGCCTGCGACACTGCCGGGCAAACTGCTGCGGCGACAGGCCCTGCCGCTTCCTGAATGTTCTGCTGAAGTAGTGCAGGGAGCTGAACCCGGTTTTGTCGGCGGTTTCGGTTACGGATGAACCCCTTGCCAGCATCAATCTTGCCGCGGTCATTCTGCAGTTGAGTTGATATTGGATGGGGGATGTCGCGAAGTGTTTCCTGAACGACGCCATCAGATAACTGGCGCTGAGTTCTGCATGTTCGGCGATGTCGTCCAGCGTAAGTTCTTCAGCGAAGTTAGTCTCAATATAACGCTGCGCCCTGAGCAGCCTGCCGAAAGCGGGGGGCAGTTCGTCGCTGACGTGGCGCCTGATGGTCTCGAAGATAACGTCAAGAATACCCAGCATAGTTGCCCGCGTTGGGAGCTGGTATCCTTCCGCGGCGGATGCGTAGTTCTCGAGCATTTCCACAAAGAGTGATTCCACATGCGGAGCATGACTTAGCGACATCTTCGCTGGCCAGTGGTCTGCCAGCAGACTGTCGAGTTGCTCCTGCCCCGGACCGAACGGAAGGAAATGCGAGAAGTACACCTCGCTGATACCGTCGCCAAACCGGCGTTCCTGCTGGTAGTCGTTTCCGGGCATCAGGGTTATCAGATCGCCCTTGGCGAAGTGTACCCACTTGCCGTCAATCTTCACCTCTCCCTCGCCCGCAATCGCATACCAGATGTCAAAGTCATCCATGATGCGGCACTGCGGGCCGCTGTCCCATCCTGGTTCGGACGGGTGAAAACCAACGGAGTCTATCGCGGGTTGAATTGCCGCGTAGAACTCGTTCGACCACATTGTGACGTTCGTTTTGCTCATGTTCGTATGGCTTTCATAGTGGCATTGGGCCGGTTTGCAGTCAATAAGAAAAGATAGTGTTGTGCAAGCAATCATAGTATCGGCTAAAGACAATACGCATATGAGAAGCTAATCTGTATGGGAATTGTGCAAGGAGATGTATTTGTGGCGACAATGTCGCCACTTTCGCGGTAATTAGATATGAACCCATTTTTTCGGCGAAACTGATTCACTGTCTGCCGCCTTCCTCTGGTCTGGTGCGCCGTCATTTTGACTGGTCGCACCAGGCCGAGGATGAGCTGGGGTTGTCATTCCTGTTTATTTGCATGCGGTTCTTGATCAACCGCTTCGTGTCATATGTCATCAACTCTTGACGCGCGAGACGCTTGCCCACACAATGTATCCTCAAGAAGCGATCAGCCCGAAAGGCATTGGTGCAAATGGCAGGCAAGCAATCGGTGACAAAGGCACAACAGGCCTACAAGAAGATCAAGAAACTGATGCTCACGGGCAATATGCCCGCCGGGCACAGAACGACCCTGCGTGCGATTGCGGCTGACCTGGGGATGTCGGTTGTGCCCGTAAGCGAAGCTGTTCGACGCCTGGAGCAGGAGGGTTTTGTTCACGCCAAACCGCAAAGTGGTATCTTCGTCACCAAGCTGACAGCCAAGAAGCAGGCCGAGCTCGCCATCGTCAGGCAGGCGATGGAAGTGCAAGCGGCCCGCCTGATCGCCATAATCAAACCACGCAAGCATCTCGACGCTCTCCGCAAAGCCGCCCAGCGAATCGTCGAATACCAGGAGAAGCAGAATCCCCGCCTGGCGTCCTACACCGACTGGCAGTTTCACGTTAAGCTTGTTTCTTCTTCCGGCTGCGAGATGCTGAACGAACGCTACGACAGCATCGCCGCTATCGTAATGATCCACGAAGGCAAGCTCGACGAGCAATGGTACGAAATGGAAGCAACCCACGCCGGTCTCGTCGACGCCTTGGAAAGCGGTGATCCAGACATCGCCGAGCTCGCAATCCGAGCGCACCTGAACGCCGAGAATCGCTACTTCGGATACTCATCCTGACTTGTCGCTAAGAGCGGCCGCCGGAGCCATTGCGCGGTACGATTTCACAATCTCCCGGTACGCTGGGCAATTTTCGCGGGTTCCTCATTCCACACGTTTGAATCTAACGTATTCTATAGGGCACGTGCCGGAGTTGATGCTCTTGTGCGTTTTGGCAGCTAGTTCTTTGTAACGCCGAATTTGTTGGGCTGCGCCTGGGCAATCAGCCGGCGAAATTGGAGAGATGAGATGACTGCGGTGCGGGAATTATCATTCTGGTTTGACAGCGATTCGGCATACGTCGATGAAATCCTCGAACATATGGTCTCCCTGGGGATCGGCTATGTTGGTCCGAGCACATTCGCGGCCCATGGTGACGACTCAGCCGTGGAGGCATTGCGAAGCCGGGTCCATGCGGCAGGGCTGAAATTCAGCACGTACCACAGTGCGGTGGGGCTCGTGTTCGTCGAGCCCGGCCAGGAAGCTCGCGAGATCGCAGACTGCCGCCGCCAGGTAGATGTCGCCGCTCATCTTGGGGCGGGTACGGTCGTATTCCATCATGACTGTATTCGTGGCTATCCAGATGGGCGCGATGAATACTGGATTCATCCCCGCGACATAGCCGCCGCTCATGAGCAGTTCGGCCGCCCGCAGTTCGACCCGGTCAAGCCCATGCGAGTGAAACTGGGGATGTTTAGTGGTTTCATGCACGGTGCCACGCATATATACAACGAGAGCGATCACTTCTGCCCGACCCACAAGTGGCCGCGAGAGATAGACGATCCGATGTGCGTCGAAACCCGCAAACACCTCCGCGAGTTCTACGAGTTCACGCAGACCCACAGCAGGCCGGCCGGTTTCGCGCGGACAAACGTGGCGTTCATGCGAGGGCATCTTGACGGTTGGTGCGGCTGCAACACTGTTGGTGTGTCGGATGTGCTCTGGGGTCAGGAGCAGTTCAAGACCGGTTGCGCCGAGCATAGTTGGGAACTCCTGGATGTGGTATTCCCCCAGTATCTGAAGTTCGACGCTCTGAATGAAGGCTGGTTCAACGGAACGCCATACGGGCAGGTGGATATCGTGCCTATCTCTGCATCTGCGGAAGCCTTGGGCGAATATGAGCTGCTGGCATTCCTCGGCTGGAACACTATGACTGATGATGCGCATGACAAACTGCTTGCCCACGCGCGAGATGGTGGGACGGTGTTCATGTCGCTTCCGCATACTTACACGCACACCAAACCGACCGCGCCTTGCGAGGAGATTCTCTTCAATGGCGGTGATCTGGCCGAGCTGTTTGGGGTGAAGGTGGGTGTTGTTCATACTGGCGGCCAGCCGGACGAGATGGGCCTGACGACGATGAGCAATCCATTGCAGGCGGTCACGATAATGTCGCCCAGTTGCTATGGTTTTGAAGTTGGCAAGCAGTTCTATACGCGGGACACGCTGGAGATTCCAGTGGAAGTGATCGATGGCCAGGTGATCGCTGAGGGCAACACTGGCCAGCCCATTCTTGTATGCAAGGAGTTTGCATCGGGCGGCAGGGCGTTCTTGCTCATTTCGCCAGATTATCCGGACACTTACAAACGTCTCATGCGTCATCTGCTGGCAAAGATGTTGGAGCATCATCAGATAGACATTCGCGTAACCGGCAGCGATGAGGTGAACCTTGCCGTGTATGGCCCTGAGGGCGAGGAGGTAGTATACTTAATGAATACTAACCTCCATAAGGCGGCTGACTGTGTGCTGGATATTCGCGGCCAACTGACCCCGCTTAGCCTTGAACCGGGCCAGTTTTAGGTGGTGAATGCGTGCGGGCAAGAATGGCGAATGAGAACTGACGTATGAGAAAGATACACATAGCCGCCCAGTGCGGGCAGATCAGCACGATTTCCGATGAAATTGGCAGTGGTGTGGACGTGAACGTGCCAGACCCCGAAGGGTTCACTCCATTGCATTGGGCTTGCATGAAGGGGAATCTGGCGACGGTGCTGTTCCTGATTGAGAAAGGGGCAGACTTGAACGCCAGTAGCGGGTGCGGCGTGGGCGTGCTGCATGTGGCAGTGCAGGCGGGGCACGTGGATGTGGTGGAGCCCCTGCTGGCAGGCGGAGCAGACGCTGATGCACCAAACCGCGATGGCTTCAACGCTCTGGACCTTGCATCCCAGTGCGGCCATGACGAGATTGAGATGATCCTCAAAGGCCAATCCCCTTACGACGCCGAACCATTGTCATAGCATCGCGAAAAGCCACACCGGTGGCGCCAAACCCACTCAATTTCTGAAAGCGTTGCGTCTACAGTTTCGGCAGGTCGAAGCCGAAGTAGTTGGCGGCGTTGTGGTAGCTGATGTCCTGCACCATTTGGCCGATGAGGTCAATGTCATTCGGCAGCAGGCCTGCTTCCATCTCTGTGCCCAGGATATTGCACAGGAGCCTGCGGAAGTATTCGTGCCGCGTGTATGACAGGAACGATCGCGAATCGGTGAGCATGCCCACGAAACGGCTCAGCATGCCGAGATTCGACAATGCTTCCATCTGGCGTCTCATGCCGTCCATCTGGTCGAGGAACCACCATCCGCTGCCGAGCTGCATCTTGCCCGGCGTGTTGCCCTGGAAATTGCCCAGCATCGTGGCCAGCAACTCATTGTCACGCGGGTTGAGGTTATAGAGGATAGTCTTGGGAAGCTGATCGCTCGCGTCCAGGCGGTCGAGGAATTTCGACATCGCCTCAGCCACCGGCAGATCGCCGATGGAGTCGAACCCGGTATCCGGCCCGAGCTTGGCCGCCATTCGCGAGCTGTTGTTACGCATGGCTCCGTAGTGTATCTGCTGGGTCCAGCCACGCTCGTGGTCCATCAATGCAAACTCGTGCAGCATGGCAGATTTGAACTTGAGTGTTTCTGCAGGCGAGGGCGCTGTTCCGCCGCGGACCTTATCAAAGATAGCACCGATTTCGCTGTCCGTATAATCTTCCGCCCATACGGTGTCTATACCGTGATCGCTCAGGCGGCAGCCCATTTCGTGGAAGAACGTGTGGCGCTTTTGGATGGCGTCCAGGAAGCTGGTCAGGTCCTTGATGTCCGTATCGGCAGCTTGGCTGAGTTTGTCGGTCCAGGCGTTGAAGTTTTCCGGCGATTCGACGGCCATCCCTTTGTCCGGGCGGAATGTGGGGAGCATTTGCGTGTCGAGTGTGCTATCTGCGCGGCATGTTTTGTGGTGTTCGAGCGTGTCGGTGGGGTCGTCGGTGGTACAGACGAGCACTACGTTCATCTGCTTCATAATGCCGCGCGGGGTGAAATCGTCGCTGGCAAGCAGGGCGTTGCATTCGTTCCACACGCTCTCGGCCGTGTCTGGGTTCAGCAGGCGGTCGGAGATGCCGAACGGGCGTTTGAGTTCCAGGTGTACCCAGTGATACATGGGGTTTCGCAGGCATTTTGGCACGGTCTCGGACCACTTCTGGAACTTCTCCCGGTCGGACGCGTCGCCGGTGATAGCATTCTCGTCGATCCCATTGGTTCGCATCATGCGCCACTTGTAATGGTCGCCGTACAGCCACGCTTGCGTCATATTCTCGAATCTCAGATTGTCGGCCACCTGTTGGGGCGGTAGGTGGCAGTGAAAGTCGATTATTGGCAGGTCGCGGGCATATTCATGGTAGAGAGCGGCGGAGGTGTCGTTAGGAAGGAGAAAGTTATCGGTAATGAATATATCAGACATAGTGCTGTGTTCCTGTGACTTCTGGCAGTTTCCGCGCGGTATGCGTCCACATGCGACGATGCTAGCAGGTGATAGCGTGTGAGGCAACCATTCAGGCCCTGTTGCTGACAGAAGTGCTTGC
>CBDUQP010000090.1:0-15110 GCA_965369385.1 uncultured Phycisphaerales bacterium | reverse complement strand
CACCGGCCGAGGTGTTCCATCGCCGTTCTGTTGCGCTTCGAATGTGAATTCGCCCCATTCCCATTTAAATAAGGCACCGTCCCTAATTAAGATGTATTGGCCTTTCTGGGGCCAGTTGTTTTTTGGGGAGGGATTACATGTCCAGCGATGCGTCGTGATAGGTTTCGATGACATCTTTTCGTTGGAAGAACCGCTCTATGCGGCCTTTGCCCTTGCGAATTGTGCTCTTGCGGGCGCCGAGGGCCGGGATCATCACCATCGTTCCGTGGTTCAGGTGCACCACCTGTTTGAGCATTTGAGATATCGACAGCAGCACGGCTTTGTATCCAGCATTTTCAATGGACATGTGTACGCCCTGGCCGGTTGTTCTGTCGGCTTCGCTGATGAAATTCAGGCCGAGTTTGTCGAAGATATCGCGGCGGTACAGTGCGCAGTGGCTTCTGATGTAGAGTCGTTCGTCTGCGGGGATTTCGCCCTTTCGCAGAAGATTCTTCAGCCAGTGTTCCAGGTCCTTAAGTGGTTTTCGCTCAAGCTTATATGTGCCAACTGCGGCAATGCGGCTGGTTGGTGGCATCTGGTCGAGCATCCACCTGCACCAGCCGGTTGCTATTGGGATTGTATCGGTATGGAAGCTCATGAAGTAGGGGGCATGGCTTGCTTCTATGCCTGCGTCCAGCGCCTCCTTGTGGGCATCCGGCGGGACGCTGGAAACGCCTTCGCTGCGCTCGATGAGGCGAATCCACTTCACATGGCGAAGATAGTCCAGAGAGGCCCCGTCAGTGGACCCGTTATCGACCACGATCACCTCATACGGCACATCGGTGGTATATCGCTTAATGCTACGAAGGCACAGACGCACCAGGCTATCAGTCTGATAGTGCGGGATAATTATGGAAACCTGCGGCTGCGATGGGGGAGTCCCGGGCGCATCGGCAGTTCGGCTGTCGTGGTCAGTCATCATGATGGACGAAGTGTACCCAACAGGCCAGCCGCCGTCAAAACCTTGTGCAGCGATGCCGGTCTACTGTCTTTCGGCAAAACGGCACTCGTTATCATTGTTGACGCAATTGGTTCATGTTTTGTATCCTATATGGTATGTCAAGGAGTGCGCAGGTCATCAAAGAATCCGGCCCGGTTGCCGTCGCTCGTTGCATCAAGGAATATATCCTCGCCAACAACATCCAGGCCGGCAGCAAGCTGCCCACGCAGGAAGAGCTGCAGAAGCACTTCCGGATCGGTCTGCGGCGCCTCCGCGAGGGGATGAGCATTCTGGAGCAGGAGGGGGTCGTAGTTCGCCGTCGCAAGGGGGGCACGGTGGTGATGGACCCTGCGGTCAGCGAACTTGTCGAGCCGATCTCCTGGCAGCTCCTTCGACGCAGTTGCACGCCCGCTAATCTGCTGGAAGCTCGTGTAGCAATCGAATCCGAAGCCGTTATGCTGGCATGCAAACGCCATCGAAGCCGCGATTTACTGGCAATGCTGGACACCATCGAACAGATGGAGGATCTGCTGGACGACGCTGCTGCCCAGGACCTCATCGAAGCATTGGACCGCAAATTCCATCACGCCATCCTCGATGCAACGCACAATCCGGCTATGCTGGTATTCGGGCAGCTACTCAGAGCACAGTTCTTCGCCGGGCCGAGCCACCCCTGCCTGGATAGCCCCGAAACGCGAAAGCGCGTAACCGATGAGCACCGGGCAATCGCCGAAGTCATCCAGGCCGGCGATTTGGCCCAGGCGGTAGCGCTCACGCGATCCCATCTCCTTGCTGGCAGCGATTCGGACGACCAGTAGCGAATCGCATCGATCCTCTATTTATCGTTGGGATCTACTACCCCTGGTTCCTGATGATGATTAACAGGTACATCGCTCGCAACACCAGCCTGCAGGCAGAGACGGGGCAGGTGAAGTTCGAATTCACCGGCACGGGCGGCGCGCTGTTCGGCACGCTGCTGGGCGGATACTTGCTGACGGTCATCACAGCGGGAATCTACGGCCCGTGGTTCATCTGTGGCATGCTGAAGTTTGAGTTGGAAGGTATTACCATTTCGGACAAGGAATGATCGATTCGATTCAACAAGGAGAGATGTTCCGGCCCCGGAACTTTGCTATCCCGGGCCGGCTGCGGATTAATATAATTCTGTTTTTCTATCTGCCTGCGTCAACGTTTGAGATGAGCTGACACGGCATAGTGCGATTGGAATAACAACAGGCATTGTTCCGTGTCAGCTCAATTGACTGGTTGGGGTGGTACTACCTTTGTGCAGGCATTAAAAGTCTATTATTCCATCAAGTCAAGGTCGTCGAGCCAACCAGCGTTTTCAGTCAGATGGCCCATTAGAATACGGGATGCTTCTTCAGGATGCTCCGGCCGAGAGTGGATTTGGCTCATGACTAAAATGTCCTCCTTGCGTCCGCAGATCTCAATTTTACCGATGTCATGCCCCATGATGAACTTGAATCGCTTGGCGTATCCGTCCAGGTGGCGTTTGGCTTCGGCCACTATATCCACGCCGCGCTTCAGAGGTACCTGGAAGTGATGTCGAACACGCGAGACGGGCATGCACTGATACAGGTAGTAGGGGTTCACTCCGATCCTGGTTAATCCGGTCATCAGGTCTACAAGGTTCTCCACGCTGTCATTGACACCCTTGAGGAACACGGCCTGATTGTTAACGGTGATACCGGCATTGCGGATGCGCATCACGGCCTCTGTGGACAGCTCTGTGATTTCATTAACGTGGTTAAAGTGTGTCGGTATGTAGAGCGTTTTGTGTTGGTTGAAATCGCGAAGTACTTCGATTAACTCTTCATCTAATAATCGCTGGGGATACACCACGGGGGTACGGGTTCCGATTCGTACAAAGTCCAAATGGTCGATGTCCTTTAAGGCGTCCAGCATCTGGGCGATGACGTTGGTGGGCAGCATCATGGGATCACCACCAGAAATAATCACATTGCTAATTTCCTCGTGTTCGGCAATGTACTTGGCGGCATTCTGGAAGTTCTCGACGGTTTTGTCGTTGGGTAGCCCCACCATGCGTTTGCGGAAGCAGTGGCGGCAATACATGGCACAGTATTCGGTGGCCACTACCAAAGCTGAGTAAGGATACTTGTGTAGCACCCCGTTGCCCTTATCGTGTTTGTCGTCACCGTAGGGATCTCCAGTCGTTGCACCCATCTGACCGGCCACAACCAACTCATCTGCCGTGGGAATGGCGAGTTTGCGAATGGGGTCGTTGGGATCGGAGGGGTCAATGAGACTTAGATAGTAGCGCGGGACATTCATGGGATGATGCTCCGACACCTCCTGTATGGAGCGTTCTTCCTCTTGCGTCAACGTAAGATACAGCTTAAGTGTTTTGAGAGAATTAACGTTATTCGCGAGTTCGGCATTCCATGCCAATTTGCGAAAATCAATGGTGTCCAGTTGTTCGGATTCCTCTTTTACGTTCGATTTACACATGATTGCTTTCTATCTCTTCTGAGAGTTTTTTTATGATCAACGCTGCTGGATTTAGGATCTAATTCTTGAAGACCGAACATAACATTATACAACAGTGGTTTTAGGGAATGTAACCATGAAAGTGAGATCTTACAGCACTTGTTCTAGGGAAAGCTGTTTTGCCTGTCAACATACGGCCTGATGGACCAGATATGGGGAGAGGACCAACCGCGAAGGTGGATCGCAGCAGATGCTATTTGTGGCCGTCGGCTGAGTCCGCGAGCACTTTTCCGCTGAATGCTCGCAGGAATAGCTTCGCCTGGGCATCAGTTAGATACCGAGGGGGTGTCTTGCGAATCTTCGGTACTTCCACAAGACGGGCTGGGTTCGTATCAAGTATGCTGCGTCGAACGAGGAATTTGCAGAACTTGGAGATAGCGTTGCGATGGGAGTGAACGGTCTCGGCCGACACCTTGGGCAGCTTGGTCTTCACGTCAATCTCTCGGAATTGCTCAAGCCATGTCTCAGGGTGGCGGGAGGCCGGAATGTGGGCACTGACTGCAGCCTGCCCCAGTACGTCTTTGCGGACTGCTTCGACGATTCTTGGTGGCATATCGCTAGCCCTCGGGGGATAAGGGCCTTGGTGGTGCGTGTCTTGGGGGGAACCGTCGTGTCCCAATAGAGCCAATACCATCTACCTTTGGCATTAGTGAAGAGTGTTCCAAAGGGCTTCATAAGTCAGCCTTTCGGGTAGAATAGTAAACTGCAGAGTAAACCACAACTATCCTACCAACCGGCCGCCTTATACATCACCCCTTTACTGACAACGACTGAGGGAGCTGGGGCTCGAACCCAGGACCTACTGCTTAAAAGGCAGTTGCTCTGCCAACTGAGCTACTCCCCCTCCTAAACAAACATAATATAACGCGGTCAGGCCTATTACGTATCCTGAATCTCCTTGGTCTTGGCATCCAGAAGGGTGGTGACCTTGTCTTCGTAATCCTTGGTCATCTTCTGGATATCTTCTTTGCACTTCTTGGCTTCGTCTTCGGTCATTTCGGAGGCCTTCTGCTGCACGTCGGCTTCCTTGTTCCCGTCGCGGCGGGCATTGCGAATGGAAACTCTAGACGCTTCGGCCATCTTTTTCAACTGTCCAGCCAATTGATTTCTTCGTTCGATAGAAAGTGGCGGAACTTTCAGCCGAATTATCTTCCCGTCAACACTCGGAGTAATGCCCAAGTCCGAAGCATAAATCGCCTTCTCGATATCCTTGATACCGGATGGGTCAAACGGCTTGATTACGATCAGGGCGGGCTCGGGCGTGGCGATAGACGCCATCTGCCTCAGGTCCGTCGGCGAACCGTAGTAATCTACCTTAATATGCTCAACCAAGCCGGAAGAGGCTCTGCCAGTTCGTACGCCGCGGAATTCCTTGCGGAGATAATCCAAGGCCGACTCAAACTGCTCCTCAACGTCCATTATAATTTCATCGCTGGGCATTCACTGAACTCCTGGCTCGTTCTCGACGAGCGTTCCAACCGTCTTACCGGAGGCGGCGGCCAACAGGTTACCGGCCTTGGTAACCTGGAGAACCAGAATCGGAATATCGTTCTCCATACACATGGATATAGCCGACAAATCCATCACACCGAGCCTGTCATCCAGTGCTTTGCGGCACGTGAGATGCTCGTAACGCTTGGCGTCGGGATTTTTCATAGGGTCAGAATCAAAAACACCGTCAACCTTGGTCGCCTTTATAAGTACGTCGGCATTAATTTCACATGCACGCAGTGACGCACAGGTATCCGTCGTGAAGAACGGATTGCCCGTTCCGCCGGCGAAAATCACAACGCGGCCCTTGTTAAGGTGCTTCATGGCCTGGCGGTGCGTAAAGGCTTCACAAACGGTAGGCATCGGCACTGCCGACAGAACCACCGCAGGCGTCCCGCGTCCGTTAAGCGTATCGCACAATGCAAGTGCGTTGATAACCGTAGCAAGCATTCCCATGCTATCGGCGGTTGTCCGCTGAATGTGGGGATCGTCGGTAAGCTGTCGGCCTCGAATGAAATTTCCGCCACCAACAACTATTCCCAACTGGACGCCCAGATCGACCACATCGGCAAGCTCAGCCGCGACCTTGCCGATCGCTTCTGAATCCACCGCGAAACTTCCGGACAAGCACAAGCTCTCGCCGGAAAGTTTCAGCAGGATACGCCGATATTCGGGTCCATCAGCCATCAGGTACCTGGTTTGATCCATCGAGTAAGAGTCTAATTATTCGCCAATAGCGAAGCGTGCAAACGCTTTAATCTTGGCCGAGCCGAGGAGTTCCTTGACCTTCTTCTTATCATCGCGGATGAAAGCCTGCTCAAGCAGGGCGTTGGCTTCGACAAACTTACGAATCTTGCCGACCACCATCTTCTCGGCGATTTCTTCCGGCTTGCCGGACTCGATCGCCTGCTGCTTGGCAATTTCCTTTTCCTTGGCGACGATATCGGCAGGAATATCTTCAGCGGCCAGGCCCATCGGATTGGCAAATGCGATGTGCATGCACAGGTCCGAAAGGGTTTCGTCGGAGATTTCGCCATCCACGCCAACCAGCACGCCAACCTTGTTGTTGTGATGCAGGTAGCTACCGACATTTTCCGCACAAATCTTCATGCCGCCTGCCAAAGACATGTTCTCGCCGATCTTGGCAAGAGTAGCCTGCACGCATGCGGTGATTTCGTCAGTCGCCTCGATTTTTCCGGCATCGGCCTTCATGGCCATATCGCAAACTTCCTTGACCATAGCCTGGAAGATATCGTTGCGTGAGCAGAAGTCCGTCTCGCATTGGACAGCCACCATCACAGCGCCGGTGTCATCCTTCTTGATGGCAACGAGGCCTTCCTTGGTATCGCGACTGGCCTTTTTGTCTGCCATTGCCATGCCTTTGGCACGCAGGGAATCTTTGGCGGCCTGGATGTCGCCATCGGCTGCGGTGAGGGCCTTTTTGCATTCCATCATACCGAGGCCGGTTTCTTCGCGAAGAGCTTTAACTGTTGCTGCGGTAATCGCTGCCATGATTACTCCTGATTCTGATTGAGTCCGGGCAATAAGACCACTGCCGGAACAGGTACGTTGTTGTTTTTAGGGTACTACGTATCCAATACCGCCTGCAAGCAAGTGAGCTACTCGCTCTTGGGTGCCTCGGGGGCGGGTGCGTCGGTTGCGTCGGTTGCAGGTGCTTCGGGAGCTGCTTTGGGCGCGGCTGCTTCTACCGGGGCAGGAGTTTCTGTAGCTTCGGGAGCGACTTCTACAGCTGCCGGTGTTTCCACAGCCGCAGGTGCTTCTGTTTCTGTAGCTGCGGCTACAGCTGCTTCTACAGCTGCTTCTGTAACCGCGGGTACCGCATCGCCGGCCGGAGCGTCCTCTGCTCTGGCTGTTGTGTCTCTGCGACTTCTACGCTTGGGGCCGTCGCCTTCATCTTCCTTGGAGAAGTCCTTGCGTGAGGACTTGCCGTTTGTGATGGCAGATGCAAGTGAGCCCAAAACGATGCTGATCGCACGCATGGCGTCATCGTTGCCCGGTATGGCGATATCCACGAAATCGGGATCGCTGTCGGTATCAATAAGGCAAATGACGGGGATTCCGAGCTTTCGTGCTTCGCGAATACCGATAATCTCGCGACGCTGGTCGATGACGACCAGGGCACCGGGCAGTTTTGTCATTTTGCGAATGCCGCCGAGGTTACGCTGTATCTTGCGGAGTTCGCGACGAAGCTTGGCACCTTGTTTCTTGGAGTAGGCGTCCAATGTGCCTTCGGCTTCCATCTGCTCGAGTTCTTCAAGCCGGCTAATGCGTCGGCGAATTTCCATGAAGTTGGTCATCGTACCGCCAAGCCAGCGGTCGGTTACCCAGTGCATATCGAGTGAAGCGGCTTGCTCTGAGACGGCTTTGCGAGCCTGACGCTTCGTACCGACAAAAAGAATGTCCTTTCCGCCTGCGACGATGCGCTCAAGGAATTTGCGGGCAGCGAGGATACCACGCAGTGTCTCTTTCACGTTGATTACGTGGATGAGATTGCGACGTCCGAAGATATACGGTTTCATCTTCGGGTTCCAGTTGCTGGCGCGATGGCCGAAATGGATGCCTGAGTCGATAAGGCTTTTGACGAGTTCTTGTGCTTCTGCCACAGTACTACCTCCGTCCAATGATTCCCCGGATTATAGCATCCGGACAATGGACTGTTTTCCAAAGGGTTAATACGCATCGCAACCGTCCAGCCAGGAACCGTTCCTGCACCGGTAGTGCGAAGTCTAGTAAAAATACGGATCAAGTCTTGTCTGGTCAAGGTATTTATCGCAACTTTTTCTGCTTGGGAACATCAGGCGAACGGCGAACGCGGTAGAGTAGTCGTTTCCAGCATGAGAGTCACGGCGACAAGACGGCTGCAATGGTGGGTTGCGAGGCCGGGCGAGCACGGATTCATGCGGGAATTTGCCATAAGGGGCTTTCGACTGCCAATACAGCAGTCACGGCTTGTGTATCTGTCCATTTCGGCAGGTAAATAGGATGTGGTTCGGGTGGCAAGTCTTGATAACAATGTGTACGGTAGTGACTTAGAAGTTCTGGCACTGTTGTTGCAAGCTTAACGGTGCGGACAAGTTGCATCCTTATGGTCCAAACAAGGCAAGATCAATGGTCACAGCATTCGCAGGACAATCCCGCCAGCATCGCGAGCCAGTTGGGCTGGCGGTCACAGGCGAAGCGGAATGGTGGCTTCCGGCGGTCAGGAAGTTTGTAGGCCCGGAGTTGCTTGTTGCCTATCGCGTAGGGTGCAGCAGTGAGCTTCTTGAAGTTGTTCGCGAAGGGCTTGCTGATGCAGTTGTTATTGATGATGAAGTGGCATGGTCTGCCGACGTGCTTCAGGTTCTGCGGATGATTCGGCGACTTGATGAAGTTCTGCCGGTTGTTGTCGTAACACGTAGAACCGACAGAAGACTGCTTGAAGACGCCTTGAGATTGGCTGCTTTTTCCGTGGTTGCCAAGCCACTGGCACTGGAAGATTTTCTCCGCCAGATACAACGAATAATGATGCGCTTGGATAATATGCTTCGGGATGACGACTGAGGCGGCAGGAGTGACACGGAACCGCAATACGCATATACCCCACAAACACCAGCCGGCGAGTGCCGGTTTATAGCGAAAAACACAGTTTTCTTTCATGATTAGAAGGAGCAACACAAATGGCTAAAGCCAAAGCACCGAAGATTCGTCCCCTGGGCGAGAAGGTTCTTGTCAAGCGTACCGAAGCCGAATCACAGACAGCCGGCGGTATCGTACTGCCCGAGTCAGCCAAGGAAAAGCCCCAACGTGGGACCATTTTGGCATTGGGCGATGGAAAGACACTGGCAGACGGCAGTCGCGGCAGCTTCCAGGTGAGCAAGGGCGACGTCGTACTGTTTTCGAGCTATGCAGGCACCGAGATCAAGATCGATGGCGAAGAATACATGCTGATGAGCGAGAGCGACATTCTGGCAATCCTCGGCTAGTTTTTGGACCGGCGATACTGACAGGTTAGTATATTCACAAGTGCTTGCCTGACCGCTTCTGCGGACAGGTTACTGTCAGTCAATATTGCAGGGGCAAAGGACCATGATACTGAAGTTCTGTCGCTGCGAAAACTCACCATAGAACGGATCACAGGAGCAATATAGAGATGGCAAAGAAGAAAATCACATTTGACGTAGAGGCTCGCGAAGCCATTCGTCGCGGCGTCAACAAGCTAACGGCAGCAGTCAAGGTAACACTCGGACCGACAGGGCGAGTTGTAGTGCTCGAGAAGTCTTTCGGCGCTCCGACCGTCACCAAGGACGGCGTTTCGGTGGCAAAGGAAATTGAACTCGAAGACGCCAACGAGAACATGGGCGCTCAGATGGTCAAGGAAGTTGCCTCCAAGACTTCCAACGTTGCCGGCGACGGCACGACCACCGCGACCATTTACGCAGAAGCAATCTTTGAAGAAGGCCTGAAGAACGTCACCGCCGGCGCTCGGGCAATGCAGCTCAAACGCGGTATCGACAAGGCTGTCGAAGCGGTAGTCGCCGAACTGCAAAACCTTTCCAATCCTGTCAAGAGCAGCAAGGAAATCGCACAGGTCGGCACTTGCGCCGCCAACCAGGACAAGGAAATCGGCAAGATGATTGCCGAAGCCATGGACAAGGTCGGCAAGGATGGCGTGATTACGGTTGAAGAAGGTAAGACACTTGATACCGCAGTCGAGCTCGTCGAAGGCATGCAGTTCGATAAGGGCTACGTTTCGCCTCACTTCGTCAACAAGCCCGAAGAGATGGAATGCGATCTGGACAAGCCTTTCATCCTTATCTTCGAAAAGAAGATCTCCACGATCAAGGACATGGTCCCGCTGCTGGAGAAGGTCGCACAGGCCGGACGCTCGCTGCTGATTATTGCCGAAGATATCGAAGGCGAAGCGCTCGCTACGCTCGTGATCAACCGTCTCCGCGGAACGCTGCAAATCGCGGCCGTCAAGGCCCCCGGTTTTGGCGATCGTCGCAAGGAAATGCTGGGTGACCTCGCTGTGCTCACCGGCGGCAAGGCTATCATGGAAGACATGGGCCTGACGCTTGAAGGCGTGGAGATGACCGATCTCGGTTCAGCCAAACGTGTTCGCATCAGCAAGGATAACACCACGATTATCGAAGGTGCAGGCTCGGGCAAGGATATCACCGCTCGGATCGACCAGATCAAGGCACAGATCGAAGCTACCACCAGCGATTACGATGGCGAGAAGCTTGAAGAACGCCTGGCGAAGCTGTCAGGTGGTGTTGCACAGATCAACGTTGGTGCAGCCACCGAAGTGGAAATGAAGGAAAAGAAGGCTCGCGTAGAAGATGCTCTTCACGCCTGCCGCGCTGCTGTTCAAGAAGGCATCCTGCCTGGTGGCGGAACAGCCGTTCTGCGTGCAAGGAAAGTCCTTGAGAAGCTGAAGGGAGCCAGCGCAGACGAAAAAGTAGGCATCGACATTGTCTACCGTGCACTGGTTGCGCCGATCAAGCAGATCGCTTCAAACTCCGGCCTCGAAGGCAGCATCGTTGCGGCCAAGGTTGTGGAAAGCGATGAGGCCAACTTCGGCTATAACGCCCTGACGAACAAGTACTGCGATCTGGTCAAGGATGGCGTAATCGTCCCGACGAAGGTCGAGAGAAGTGCTTTGCAGAACGCAGCCTCCGTGGCTGGTCTTCTGCTGACGACTGACGCTGTCATCTCGGAAATCCCCGAGAAGGCCGGTGCAGGCGAGCCTCCGATGGGTGGCGGCATGGGCGGAATGATGTAAGCGAGATGCAAATGCGTTACTGAAGAACATCGGGCTTGGCCCGAAGTTGAAATAGAGAACGGCGAGCCGCCATATTGGTGACTCGCCGTTCTTTTATTGATTCAGCATTGCTTCGGACGCCGTGATGGGAAGAACGGTGACCGGCTGTTATGCAATTCGCGGCAGGAGCACTTTGAACTCAGATCCTTTGCCCAGCTGGCTTGTCACTTCGATGTGTCCGCCGCTCTGTTTCACGAAACCGTAAACCATAGCAAGGCCGAGGCCCTTACCGTCCGAGCCGCTTCTGGTGCTGTAGAACGGTTCGAAAATCGCAGCCATGGTGGCCGAGTCCATACCGACTCCTGTGTCCGAAACGCTGAGCAGCACATAGGCCCCTGGCTTCAGGTTCACTTCTGTGCAAGCGTAGTCCTCATCGAGCTCGACATTGGCGGTCCGTATGGTCACCACGCCACCGTCCGTCATCGCCTCGGTGGCATTAAGTACCAGATTTGTCAGAGCGATCTCTAGCTGGTCCACATCAGTTTCAACCGTTCCCAGATCTGCCCACGGAAGAATGTCGAGAGTTACATTGCCCGAAAGGGAGGCAAGCAGTTCGTTTCGCATGGAGTCTATAGTGTCGTTGACATCGACGCGGCTGGGATTGAGCAATTGCTGGCGGCTGAATACGAGGAGCTTTCTCGTTACATCATGCGCCCGATCAGCGGCCTTGACGATTTCCTCAATTTGAGGCATGGCTGGGTTATCTTGTTCCAGCGATTTCGTCAGGAGTCTTGCGTATCCGATAATGACGGTAAGCTGGTTATTGAAATCGTGTGCCACGCCGGCTGCGAGCCGAGCGACCGCCGACATTTTCTCCGCATTGCAGCGACCATCCCACAGGAGTTGCTGCTTGGTGATATCATTGGTGATGATGATATATCCACGCATTTCACCGTCAACTGTTCGTTGAGGCATTACTGCTACATGTACTCGTCGAGATGACTGTGAAGAATCGATAAATGCCAGGTCGTAATGGGAGTGGCCGACGCTTTCGGTTTCGGCAATTGCGTCTCGAACCAGCCCACAGTCGACACCAATGCCTTCATGCACATCAATGATGCTTCTGCCAACAGCCGCGGGCGTGGAGGCTGCGAAAACATCTTGCGCGGCCGCATTGATGTGAGTTATCGCGAGCTGATCATCCAGCGTCACAATACCAAACTCACTGGCTGAGCAGATGAATTGCTCAAGCAAGACCACACTTGGGTCGGTTGGCAGTTCCTGGTCGGATTTCTTCTCAGTATGCGTCATTGCAGTATTCTGTTAGGACAAACTGGTAAAATTGAAGATTCTAACGTTTGTACCGTACAGCAGCATTCGCCTTACCCAGCACCAGCCTAACACACAGTCGCTGAGCTGGCGGCACCCCTGTCCCGAAGCATTATTGGACTTTGGACCAACACAGGGATGGTTGCTTATTACACAATCACAATAAGGCGGCAATGCCAACAAAGAGGATTATTGAGTCATCATTATCGGACTCTGGCAGCAAAGAATCTACATGCAGACAGGGCATTGTTCAAGAAAACAATGTTCAAGAATTGTAGGAAATTAGAGACTATCTCGAAGAATGTGAGCTAATTTGTTGATATTGCCACTCAGATTATTGGTGAGTAAGGTCCTTTGTTGTGTACAGTGAAGACATGTTATGACGTCCGAATACGCCCACCGCACGTGTTACCGCGAGGATGAACAGCAGGGCGACAAACACCATGAATCCGCCATTGACCGCTCGAAGAAGAGCGACAGCCATGGTGGCACCCAGCTCGGTTGCAGTATGCTCTATCCCGAGTTGATGCTGGATCACCGTCTTGATCGTGGTACTCGTGGCCATGCAGAACGCCATGCACGCCAACCACAGCAGAACAACCAACCACAAAACCGCGAATCCCTTCAC
Source organism: uncultured Phycisphaerales bacterium (assembly GCA_965369385.1). GTDB lineage: Bacteria > Planctomycetota > Phycisphaerae > SM23-33 > SM23-33 > CBDUQP01. Next base: position 2,390 of record CBDUQP010000090.1, on the reverse strand, counting down.
ATTACGCTTGATGGCAGTTATGGATCCGCGGAGGTTGAGATTCCTGTCCTTGCCCGAAACCAGCGACAGAATGCCCAGTGGAATGAGAGGCAAGGTGAATATGGGAAGGATTGTCGCGCACAGTGCGAAAAATCCACGCAGCCCTGAACCCAGGTTGCCCGGCCGCAACATGCTCGGCGGTTTGGGAGGCTTCTGCCCGCGCTGAAGCGATATCCATACACTGGTCCGCAGGAATTCGAGCCAACTGGAGAACAGCAATATCGCGATAATCCCGGTACACCCATACCATGCAGGCCAGAACGTGTCCTGCAAATCCGGCTTGCTCTCGATGAAAGCATAACCACCGAAGACCAGTAGCATCCAGAAGCCCGATACGAAACCCAACCAGGCCACACCGCGAACGGCACTCCATGCATACCACCATGATTTGAGGTAATACACGAGCAGGGGAGTGGTGGCCTGGCCGGCCATGTCTGATCCGCACCACGTGCAGTATTCCGCATCCGGCTCGAGCACATTACCGCACAGATAGCACGGCTGTTTGCCGCGCCGATCCTTCTCGATGCTCACCGCCACGAGGAAACCAAACACGAACCCCACGACCCATCCAATAATAGCGCCGTAATACGCCGCCAGGACGATATCCATCGCCGGCCCGGCCGAACAGGCAATTCCTGTGACCATTCCCCCGACAATCCCGACCAGCCCACCAATGACGATAACCACCGAATGCAACGCAGTGTCCAGCGACTCTGCCCGTTGCTCATCTTCGTCGTCAGGGATGTTCGCAGCTATGTCCGTGAAGGTATCGGAGAATGATATATCGTTAACGTCTTCTTCGTCGTCTGCATGCCCGGTGTTATCAGTATCCTCGCTACCGAAATCGAGCGAATCGTTTGCTTCCACAACGTGACGTTGAGATAGCGGCGAAGTGTCTCCCTCTGGCTCAATAAACAACTCCGAAGCCTCCGCAAATGGCGTCTGAGGCGCAGCGGGCTTCGGGGCAGGTTTCGGAATGTAGGCGTCTTCGTCAGCCAGACCGATCTCGGAAACATCGTCGGACTCAGGAGACAGACGGGAAGGGGGCTCATACGCGGGAGCTTCGTCTTCTATCCGCAGTTCGTCTTCTTCGGGTGCAGATTCGCTGCCTGAGGGTATACTCTGAGGACGCCCGCATTGAGGGCAGGCAACCATCGTGCCGCCCGCGGCGTCAGGTACATCAAAAAGCTCTCCGCACTCGGGATTTGAGCACATAACAAGAATAGCCATTACTTCGTTTCCCTTTTTTCGACTCGTGCACAACCCAACACAAACTTGACCGTACCAGAACTGTAAATCGTTATCCAACCTAAACTGACTACACGTAATTTACCATAACGTTCTGTGCGGTTTCCTGCGTTATTACGCCCGTTTCAAGCAGATTATCCACGGATTGACGCATTGTCACCATACCATGCCTGCTACCCGTGTGAAGGGCATTTCGCAGGTGGAACGAATCGCGGCTGCGAATGATATTGCGAATCGCATCGGTTGCTACCATCACCTCGGTTGCCACGCGCTTTCCGCCGTCAACGGTGGGCAACAGCTCCTGGTGAATAACTCCCTGCAGGGCATCGGCTAGCAGATAGCGAAAATGGCTCTGATCGTCCATCGGGGCGTAACTCAATAGCCGCTCAACAAGCTTGTCTATCGAGATAATGTGCAACGTCGACAGCACCAGGACTCCCGTCTCTGCCGCTATCAGGGCGATGCGGATAGTCTCGTAGTCACGCATTTCGCCGATGGCGATAATGTCCGGATCCTGACGCAATGCAGAACGCAACCCGCGATAGAACGTGTCTGTATCGCGGCCGACTTCACGCTGGCGGATAAGACTGTTCTTGTTGCGGTGCAGTATCTCGATGGGGTCTTCAATGGTGACAATGTGGCGGCGATTCTTCTCGTTGATCTCGTTAATGATCGCCGACATCGTGGTGGTTTTGCCCTGGCTGGTACTGCCCGTCACCAGCACAAGCCCCTTCGTCATGCCGGCCAGCTTGTGAACCACCGGCGGCAAGTGCAGGGCATCGATAGATGGCACTGACGCAGACAGAACGCGGATAACCAAGCCGGGCGTCTGGTTGCACATGCTGACGTTCACGCGGTATCTGGCCTCGTCGTCGTCAATTAGCAACAGATCGAAATCGCCATCGGTATGGAATGATTTCAACTGGTCCGCGTTCAGCAGGTCGGTTATCAGACGTTCGCAAAGCTCCAACGTCACATTGCCGCCTGTAGACGGAATGAGATCCTTGCCGCACCGGAACAGAATGGGAGCGCCTACACTTACGTGTATATCGCTGGCCTGCTTGCTCTGGGCCATCTTCAGTAATTTGTTCAGACCTGCTGAT
>CBDUQP010000089.1:0-15143 GCA_965369385.1 uncultured Phycisphaerales bacterium | reverse complement strand
GCTCACCTGTTCAGCCCAGTCAGCATATAGGACCTTTCTGCAGCCTGATTTCTGCAGCCGTCTACTGCTCGCAAGTTCTGCTTCTAAAGCGAAGCTAATGTCTTATGAAGAAGCACTATTCTCATGCCAGAAAAGAATCTCGCACACATGGAGCCCTTGCGAACATATCACATATAGACGCTGCGCGATGGATTTTGTACCCTGTGTTATCTAACAGCAGGATGATGACACCATGAAACATTTCAGCGGATTTCACAGTGAGACCATAGACACAATCCGGGCCAGCGGCGGAATAATGACTCTTGCGCAGGGCTCGATAAGACTCCCGCGCGAATTCGGGTTCTGCCGCGGTGTCACGCGCGCCCTGACGATGCTGGAAGATGCATGTACGGTTTATGGCGATCTCGGGGTCCAATTGTATCTTCTCGGTGAGATTATTCACAACCCCTGGGTAAACGATCATTTCGCCCGCCAGGGAGTAAGAATCCTTACGAAAGACGAGATCCATAAGGTCGAGGATTTCATATCGCCTTCGGATTGTGCGATCCTCCCGGCCTTTGGTGTTACCGTTGACATCCAAAATCGCATCAGCCGAATCGGATGCAAGATCATAGACACCTCCTGCGGCGACGTGAGACGTTTGTGGCTTTGGGCAAGACGTGCAGCCAATGATGGGTTCGGCGTGCTCATCTACGGAAAAGCGATGCACGACGAAACCGTAGTGACCAAGTCGATACTCGAAGACGCCGGGGGAAAGTATGTTGTTGTGTCGTCGCTCGCGCAAGTTGAAACGTTTGTCGATATCCTGAACGGAAAAGAGCCCGCCGACAGCTTCAGCAGGATCTTCCCGCCGGACACGACCAACGCAGCCTCCATAGAACCTTTCGCCAAGCTCGCCCAGGTCAGCCAGACCACTATGCTCTACGATGACACCATGCTCCTGCGCGAGGTGCTGCTTCAGCGGCTGACTGCCCAAATAGCGGAAAAAGATATCCCCAAGAGACTCATGCTTGAACCAACGGTCTGCCGGGCGACACAGGATCGCCAATCAGCGGCGCTCGAGCTATGCAAATCCGGCTGCGATCTGACGGTTGTCATAGGCGGATTCGGTTCATCGAACACTCGCCACCTTTACGAGATAGCCCGCGCATACGGACCGGCCATTTTTATCGAAAGCGTCGACGCCATCGTATCGTCAGACGAGATAAAGACGATCGATACCGATACGGATCAGCCAATGGCCGCCCGCCAGTGGCTGCCTGCAAAGCGACCCCTGCATATAACGGTTCTCTCTGGAGCTTCGAGCCCGGAGATAGTTGTTGGCGAAGTGGTGGAAAAACTCGCCGAGATGCTGAAGTAGACCCGCCCGGGGAGATTCCCGGCCTGGCTGCGCAGCACTTTTCGCAAAAACTCGCCGAATATCGCCGAAAAAAACCAGATCGCTACCCGGTGAATACGAGCTTCCCGAACCCCAGCACAACCAATCCGACAAGCTACTTCAAGTCGGCCAGCTCCCGAGCAAACTCGCGGTACTCGCGTTCAAATGTCTTAATATCCTTGGTGATGTAATACTCGAAAAACGGACGCGACATCCGGCGATTATAGAGCCTGCCCCGGCGTTCCATCACATTCATTTGAGCTTTGGACAAACCGGCCGCAATGTGCAAACGCCCGGTCTCGGCGTCGGCGGTGAGCCTGTGAACGCCTTGGCGATAATCCTCGCGACTCTGCAGGAACATCGCCAGTGCCCACACCTGCCCGTAGTATCCCACCGCCTGATCCTGCGTACCTTTAACCGCATCGCCACCGTCCATCGGCAGGAGTTTCCATATGGGAACCCAGTGCCCATTGATGATAGCAGTGCGAAGATTGCTGTGACGCGCTGGATTGTACCGCGGCGTGAACGCCACTGCGTTGTCTTCCACCCTGTGGCCCTCAGCCAGCACACACATACCCTCTTCCAGCCAGAGCGGAAGTCGCCCGCGCAGACGATGCGCAAAGAACTGGTGCAAGCCCTCATGGGACGCCACCGAAAGCGTGGGCGTCATCCCGATATCCCACAAAACGCAAACGCCCTCGTAACAATATCCGCCCGCGCCGATGTTCATGAACAGGTCTGCCTGACGCCCCATCTTGTCGCGAGTAAGTGCAGCCCACTGATCTCGCGAAGCCATGATATACATCGTTCTTGGCTCCCTGCCCGACAACTCGCTAAGGCCGGTGAGCTTCGTATAGTTCTTATTGGCGGCCTCCATATATCCCGGAAGCTGCCTGAGAAGCTTTCTGCGTTGGATTGTCGTGTGGATATCGTAGTTCTTGGTAGCCAGCAGAACGCCACCGTTATTGGCAGGCCCCCACTCGCTGCGTTTCACCTGAACATCCAGCCCATGAAACTCCCCGGCTGGCTTGTCAGGCTGACAACCGGTAATGGCAACTGCGAAAATGGCCAGGAACAATGCGATAAGGTGTTTCCATGTCTTCATATCATCATTATACTTATACTGCCCGGCCGACCCAAGCACATGTCGATTTTGACACGCGGTCTCCGCACAATCGGCTGCGCACACATGATTTGGGTAATGATGCAATTCGTTTTTTGACCCGCGGGCTTCATCCCGCGACAAACATAGAAAGGGATTCTACTGTGAAAACCAAAACTACCCTCGTCTGTACCTGCCTGCTGCTGTTTGCAACTTCGTGTTTCGCCGCGGCCCCACTGACCACGCGGCTCCCCGGCAAGTGCCTTGCCTATCTGCAATGGGCCGGCGACACGCCCGCGCTCAGGGCAACGGCCCTCGGGCAACTGGGGAATTCCAAGATTATGACCGAGCTGCAGGCCCTGATGAAAGATATGGCAATAAAGCAGGCTCCGGATCCCAAAGCCCAGGCGATGATTACAGATGCGACGGCCGCATGCGAAATGATCCTTCGCCATCCAGCAGCGATATCACTGATCGATTGGAACCAGGATACCAACGGACCCCGGCCGAAGGCTGTGATTCTGATGGATCTTGGCAAAGACACCGATGCGTTCGCTGCGCGTCTTGAAAACCTTCTTCAGAACTTCGGAGATCAGTTACAGGAGGAGTCTATCAGTGACACAAAAGTGCGGAGCATGCAAACACCAGTTGGCCCGGTATGGTTTTGGCAGAAAGACAGCATGTTCTTCCTGTGTGTGGGAGAAGGCATGCCCGAAATGCTGATTGGCATGCAGGCCGAAAAGAGCCTCGCCGCCAACAAGAATTTTGTCAGTTGCATGAAAGCAGTTGAGAGCAAAGACGAGATACTCTCGTTGTATGTCAATGTTGTGGGAATCACCGCCGCTGTAAAAGCAGCCAAAATCCTGCCGCCAACCACCGACAAGGATATCACTCCAATCCTCGAAGCCCTGGGCGTTACCAACGTAACCGCGATAGCTGGCAACTACAGCACCGCAGGACCCGGCCTCCACGCCAAACTCAAGGTCTTCACACCAGCGCCGCACAGGGGCATTCTTATGCCGTTTGCAGGCAAACCACTTGCCGATAGCGATCTGTCCCACGTGCCCGCCGATGCGGTTTTCGCAGCCGCTATCAACATGCAGGCCGAGAAACTGCTTGATGAATTTCTGGCCAGGCTGCCCGAGAACAAAGTCAAGGGTGCAAGAAAGGGGCTTGCCAAGGCGTCTGAACGCTTCGGCGTAGACCTCCGGAAAGACATTCTTGCTAATCTTGGCGATACATGGGTAATCGCCAGCGCGGATTCCTACGGCGGGTTCCTCACCGGTACGGTTCTCAGCGTAGAAGCGAAGAACCCAAAAGCGCTTGAGAAAGCTATCGATACGGTTGTCACTAAGGCTCTGGGCGGTGGGCGGCATGCTGCTCAGCTTCAGATGAAATCCGGCGATCTCACAGTGCACTACGTTCACATCCTCAGAGGACGTATGGCCTGGGCGAGTCCTGCATGGGCGGTGCATGGCAATCGGCTCTACGTGGCGATCTGGCCGCAAATAATTGTGACTGCGGTTCAGAACCAGTCCACGCCACGCCTGACCGACAACAAGGCGTACCAGGCGTCACGAGCCAAACTGGCCGCCAATGCCAGCGCCCTGGCATATGTGGACACGCCCGAACTAACGCGCCGGTTCTATGGCGTGCTTCCGGCAGCGTGGAACATGGTCTTCGCAAACTTTGGTCGCGAAATTCCCCGGGAGATGAGATCTGAGGTAATGAAACTTGTCACACCGGCAACAATGCCGCCTCTGCACGTGTTGCTCAAATACATTCTGCCCGACATGGCTGCCATCTCTTCCGATAGCACCGGCATCACGTTCGAATCCTGTGGTACTGTCGGACCGGTTGTTGGCGGACCTCTCGTACCTGTCGGAGCAGCCCTGGTGATACCGGCGGTGATACCGACGGTAACCACCTCACGGTGGGAAGCGTCCTCCAGACATAATCTGCGTTCAATTGGAACGGGCATCAAGATGTATGAGGTGAGCCACGACAAAATGCCCGATAGTTTTGAAGATCTCATCCGCGAAGGATTCATCCAGCGAAAACACCTGATCAGTCCGAGCTCAAAGAACAAAGGCGACAAGAGCAAACCTGACTACATATATCTCGCAGGACTCACGAGGAGTGCCGCAAGATACGGTCTCATGTGCGTGTATGAACGTCCCGAGAACCACAACAACAGGTATACGCTCATTTGCAAATATGACGGGTCGGTGAGCAAGGTATCGATGCAGGAATTCCGCCGTCGCCTCAAGGAGACGAAGAAGGCAATAGGCAAGCCGGATGCACCGGAGAAGAAATAACTTCTAGAGATTCTGCATCTTCGTAATTAACAGAAACCCCGCAAGCTCAGGCCTGCGGGGTTTCTTTATGCTTCATGTCCCCAATGGCACTGCCCTCCGCTTGGGCTGTTTGGGGGTCGTTTTTTGCTGTTTTGGTTGTTCGGGCCGAAGGTCCGATGGGCGGTAAGCCGGGCGGTGACCGACCAACGGGAGGGAACCCCCGGATCCCAGTCCCACAATTTCAGAACCCCGAAGGGGTGACCAGAGAAACTTCGCCGCGGGTTGAATGCCCAATAACTGGGTAGCTCCAGTACCAATTGTTCGTGTCAATTCGCAGCCAAGCTTCTCCCCCCGGCCCTTCGGGCCGGGGAGTATAGAGAGCCGTATCCGGGGGCTGCACCGCATCCCGATGTACATCGGGATCGCAGCTTACCCCCGGCTAACTGCCCATCGGACCTTCGGCCCGAACGGCCAAAAACAGATGGCAGTCCCATTGAACGCTTCTGCGGTAATACGACATGAACCTTTCTTATGCTTGTTCGGGTTCTTCCGGGATTGTTTATACCGGCCGCTATCCGCGCTTTGTCCAGTTCGGGCCCTTGGGCTTCTTTTCCCGAGTGTCTCGCGAGCGTTTGCCAGGAATATCTATCACCGTGGCCAGCAGGGCTTCGGCGTCTTCCTTGGCCTTCATGTGCTTGCGAATGACAAGCTGTTCAATGACGCTGGCTGCGGTGGATGTCATGATGTACAGGTTCAGGCCGGAAGGTGCGTGGTAGAAGAACATGAGCATCATCACCGGCATCATGTACTTCATCATTGCCTGAGACTTCTGCTGCTCGGGCGATGCGGATGCCGACTGCGGACCGTATTTCGTCTGGAAGTACATCGCCACGCACAGAAGAATCGGCAGCAGGTTGAAGGTATCACCGACAAGTGGAATATCCATCGGCAACCTGAACAGGGCGTCCGGTCCGGCGAGATCGGTAATCCACACCGGCAGGAACGCCGCATGACGCAGCTCGACCAGTGCATTCAGGCCGCCATAGAGTGCAACCCAGATCGGCAACTGCAGCAACATCGGCAGGCAACCCAGAATCGGCGTTGCGCCCTGTTCCTTGTAAAGCTTTACCATCTCCTTGTTCAGCGTGTCCTTGTCGTCAGCATACTTCTTCTTGACGCGCTCCATCTCGGGGCCCATCTTCTGCATCTTCATCATCGAGACCTGCCCCTTCTTGGTCAGCGGGTGCAGCACCACGCGGACAAGAATGACAAGGATGAAAATGGCAATGCCGTAGTTACCAAACGCCATAGAAGACAAAAAGCTCAGCAGCCACATCATGCCACTGGCCAAGCCGGGAATGGCACAGAAGCATCCGCCGAAGGTGATGGTGTCTTTGTAGTTCAGCTTAGCATACAGCGGATTGAATTGTGGATCGCTCTTCTCGGAGAACGTCGATTGTTTCTTCGGACCTGCGTAAAGCTCCAAGACCATAGACCGCGTAGTCTTGGGTGCCAACTGCAACGCCGGAACGGACACCCCGGTAAGCTGCGTGACTAATTTCTCGGACTCCCGCCCACTTGCGTAGAAGAACTGGGCTCCATAATTGGCGGCTTGCAGGCGACCAGTTACCTCGGGACGAAGATACATCATAGACCCGAAGAACTTGTTGGTCTGTCCAACCCATAACGTCGGTTCCTTGCTGTCAGACTTGCCGAGCGATTGTTCGGTATTAAGCTTGAGCGCCTCGAGTGCTCCGCGATCCTTGCGAAGGACTTCAACATTCTCCTCGCTATCCATAACACCATATACACAGGACCGCATATCCGCTCTGGGGTCTTCACGAGGCACGCCCGTGGGCCCCCGCTGATCTACCTGGATCGTCAGCTTCTCGTCCGAAAGGTTTTCGAACTTCAGCGAAACCACCACAGTCGCATCTTTCTTCGTGACTGTGTAAGTCTTGGTAATTCGCAGATAAAGGCTTACCTCACCATCCAAGCCGCGTCGGGCACCTTCCCAGCGGAAACTCTGGCTCTCGCTGTTACCATCGCCAACGGCTGTCTTCTTCAGCATTTCCCAGCGAAGAATCTCCAGCGGGGTGAATTCCTCCGCGTCCCCCACCTTAACCTGGATCTTGGTAGTCGCAAGTGGAAGATGCCTTGTCGTCGTCTTCCTGCCTTCGTAAACAACCTCTTTAAGCAGGCAATAACGCCCATCAGAAGCCGCGGGGTTCTTCTCCTGCTTGGCCTTGACGCGACTCGTGTATCCGTCGGGATCTGCATCAAACGCCATCTTGTCCTTGACGTCACTGAAATACCCCGACAGCTTCAGCGTACGGATAGAGGCATACTCGTTGACCAATTCCAACTGGAAGAGGTAATCAGTCCGCAAATCGAGCGAACCTATCACGACTTTCTCGTCGGCCTTGTACTTGCTTGCCTCCTGTAACCATTCGACCTTCGCCGCAGACGTAATGCCATCCGCTTTTGCGGCGGTCGCCGTGTCGGCAATAGCAGGCGACATTGCAAGGGCCGCAATCATCGCGGCCGTGAGTACGCAGATTTTCCGGATAGGTTTTCCTATCGTCACAGGGTGCTCCTCTAGCGTCCATCCATCAGTCTGGCCCCAAGGTAGTTATCAAGTTCGGGCACTGCCGAAACCTTGTTCACCACGGAGCTGACATCATATTGAACTCGCACAAAGCGTATCAACCCTGGCTCGATCATGACGTAGCTCGCGCGGCTGTCTCTGTCGCGAGGCTGTCCAACCGAACCAACGTTGATGATAGCTTTGTGATCGGGGTCGATTTCGAAAACCCCATCAAGTTCACCAGGACTGTAGAAATCGGGTGTGTTCAGAAAAACACCGGGCACATGTGTGTGACCGATGAAGCAAAGATGACCGATCCTGTCGAACAGGGCTTTCATCTTACTTGGGCTATTGTAGATATCGTCGGGGAAGACATATTCGTTTATGGGACGTCGGGGGCTACCGTGAGCCAGCCACACATCTTTCATGCCCATATCCTCTGCCGAGAATATGTGCTTTACCGGAAGCTCACCGAGGAATTCCCAACGTTTCGTTCGCTTGGCGTCATCCGGTTCGTTCTCCAACTGGGTGCGTGTCCAGTAACATGCGGCCTCGGCACCCAGGTTGAAGTTTGCCGGTTCGAACATGACCGCACAATCATGGTTGCCCATTAGCGTTACATTGCAGTTGGACATAATCAGGTCCAGGCACTCCCGCGGGCTGGGACCATATCCCACGATATCACCGAGGCAGAATATCTGCTCCGCCCCGCGCTCAGCGATATCGGCGAGTACTGCCGTGAGGGCTTCGGTGTTCGAATGTATGTCACTTATGATCGCTATCATGTTGTTCGATGCTGTTAAGCGGTGTTCGAAGCAGAGTTCCGCACCTGCGACGTGTGCGATAAGTCAGCTATGCTAGCGACCCGCCCCTGTTCATGTCAAACCTGAATGCAGACAAGCATCCATCCAAAGTGTTCCAAGTGTCGATCAAACCCATTACAATGTCCTCGCAATGGATGAATCGGTATCAATAGCTATAGAAACATCGTGCCGCCAAGGAGGGCTGGCGCTGGGCATTGGCGATAACATGCTTGAAGTCATCGACTTCGATGCCTCCGCCAGGCACGCCACCCAATTGGTCGCCCGGTGCAAAGATCTGCTGGTCTCACACAAACTGACGCCAAAGGACCTGGACCACGTCTACGTCTCGGCAGGACCGGGCAGCTTCACCGGGATCCGCGTGGGCGTAACGGTAGCAAGAACTCTCGGACAGCTCGTATCCGGGCTCAAATGTGTGGGTGTTCCGACGGCTTGGGCGGTTGCGTATAACGCTCGCGAGTTGGATTGGGAGAACCTTGCGGTAGTGTTTGATGCAAAAGAGGGGTATGTCTACTCGCAGACATTCACCCGAAGCCCCAATGGCGTAATTCAACCGCATTCCGACGGTAAAGCATTACAAATAAAAGATTTCCTGACATCACTACCCAAACCTGCAACACTCATCGGTGAAGGGCTTTCGTACCATGACTGCTCAGGACCCCAGATAACCGTTCTCGACGAAAACGCAGCGTTCCCAACACCAGCGGGCATCTGGTGCGTTGGAAGGCAAATTGCTGAAACAAATGGCTTTACACCTTATGCCGAACTGCTGCCTATATATTCCCGGAAACCAGAGGCCGTGCGCCTGTGGGAAAAACAGAATCCGGGCAAATAGGGCCTTCCACGGGATAAAAAAGGGCCAAACCTGTTGCACAATAGAATACAAAAACTTACAAGGAAAGGTGTTACCATGAATCTGCAAACACAGTTCTCGATCTTTCTCGTCAACAAGCCTGGCGTGCTGGCAAGCATTACCGATGCACTTGCACAAGCCAAGATTAACGTGATCGCACTGACGCTGATGGACTCAGCCGAGCATGGCGTGCTGCGCCTTGTCACCGATGCAGCAGACAAGACACGCAAAATACTCAAGGTCGCACATGATCAGTGGACTGAATCCGAAGTTCTGGTGATGGATTTGAACAATAAGCCCGGATCGTTCGCGCATATCGCCAATACCTTGGCAGAAAACCATGTGAACATTTCTTACGCCTACTGCACCGGCAGCCCCAACGACGAAAATGCCACAGGCGTGTTTAAAGTCGCAGACGTCAACAAGACGATTAAGCTTCTTACGCCTGCCGACAAGTCGGCCGACAAGAGTACTACGAAAAAGAAGGCACCCACCAGAAGCAAGAATTGATCACACCAGATCCTCTAAGAAATCGACTTTGCCTCTTTACTGGAATGGATCGCAAGGCCTGTCAGTCTTCGTCGCTCTTGGCGCAATTGATTCTGCCGGGCTTTGCTTTCACCACGCGATAGCCCACCGCATCCTGAAGTCGCCTGTGGGCCGAGCCTGAGACGTGGCTTAGCAAAGCAGTCAGAAGATTGGCGCCCTTGGTACCATAACTTCTTTCATAGTCGGAGATTATTTCGTCACGGTGCAACCATATTGCTTCCGGTACCGATATTTGCTGGCGTGCGATATCTATCTTGAATCGTTGCGAATCGTCAACGTATTCGCTCAGGCGCTTGACGACTGCCTCGTCCACCTTGTCCGCCGAAAACGCCAACTTGGGCAGCACCAGCCTGTCAGTTCTCAGAGATGGTGCCACTGCCGCCGCCTGCCATGTGAAAGACTTTCGCAACGTGCTGTCGATATCCGCCAGAGTCATCGGCCTACCATCCAGAGGGAAGCGCGTGCCCGCAAACCTCGCCATATCCACCTTGTTGTCCACGCAAGATTGCCTGACAAGATAGAGCGACCAGGCGACTCGCGCGTTATACCAGTATGCCAGCCTGTCACTCCTGGAGGCAAAGAGCTTTGGCGTAACCGTGGGCCCGGTAACCGCCAAACGTTTCAGGAGCGGCTGCAATTGGTTGCTTATTTCCGCCGTGGAGCCAAGTAGAAGATATTTGCTGTCGGGATCGATAAACGATTCTCTGGTCAAAATAGACGAAAGTTCCCCATAATCTACCGCAGGAACAACATTGGAAGTGTCCAAAGATATGGGCTGAATTGTTGTCACCGGAAGTCTGATGTTCGCACACCCGACCAAATTGATTATAATAACAAATCCCGTGAGCTTGAAGATGGTGGTCCACATGTGGATTATTGTACGGGATAGAAGGTGGGACACAAGCCCCCTGCAATATACATGAGCAGACAGAAGACAAAACGCCCCTGGCTGAGACGTATGAAAGTTACCGCCATCACGGTTGTGGCGCTGCTTTGCATAGTCAAGTTTGCAATCTTGCCTGCGTTGGTGCGGAACTGGATAAACGCGAGCCTGCAACAACACATCGATGGCAACATTACGATCGGCAGCATCAATGTTGGACTCTTCGGGTCGACTACCGCATCAGACGTGATCGTCCGCGATGCCCGTGGGCATAACTGGCTGGCTGTCGATTCTATAACGATAGAGTTGTCAAACTGGCTGATCCTTGGGCCACAAATCAACAAAGTGGTCGTGACCGGAGTGCTGGTTTCGCCGCTGTACGTCGACGGTGAACTGGTGCTGCCCATGAGGGGCAAGCCAATGACGCTCGACGAAATACTTGACGAAGTGGAGACCGGCCTCCTGAGTGACCTCACGCCTCGTATTGAGATCAATAAGGTGCGAGTGAGATCCGTAGCCAAAAACACATATGAATTCAGCCTGACCAAGAAGCCGACATCGGCACCAGACGATACTTCACGGGAGCAAATGCTTCAGTCTGCGATTGCTCTGGCCCTTCGAAACGCCTCCATAGACTCGGTTCTCGTCGACGATGGTAAGGTCACGCTCGCCAACTATCATGGCTGGATTTGCAGCGGACTCGCCAACGCCAACTTTGCATTCCTCGCTCACAAGAACAAGCCCTCTTTGCTCACAGGCACGATCCGTGCCAATAACATCAGCTTGTTCACTCTAAGCCGATCCGTCTTCCCGCACAGAACAATGAGAACCGGCAAGGCTCGCGCTTCGGTGCGAATCCAGATGACAGGCAGGCGGCTTGGCAATCTGATCGGCAAGGGCGCCATCTTCATTGACGATGCCGACCTGTGGCAGATGCCTATCTTTGGCGATATTTTCACACAGGTTGGAATGCCTCTTCAGTGTGGCGACGCCGAGGCGATCTTCTTGCTCAATGGGCCTGTTGTCACATTACAGCACGGACGAGTCAGCAACACCCTGTCAGCCATTGATTCAGACGCCGGCGGAACGGTGAACCTGCAAACCACGCAAATGAATCTCTGCGTGATACCAGTGCCCATAAAGCAGACCAGCGACATTATGAACAAGATACCCATGCTCAACAAACTCAGTGGTATCGGAAGTAGTTTGCTGAAATTCCGCGTCAAGGGTAGCTGGAATGACGACGCCACCAAACTCGTCTCAAAAGAACCCATCGCCAACTTCTCAGCAATCTCCAAGAGCACACGGGGATTCTTCAGTTCAGCCGCCAAGTCAGGCGGGCAACTGGCGGGAGATGTTTTCAAAGCACTCGACGATATCGCAGATACAAACCTTCATTAAAACACCCCACCCGCAGCAAAACACCGAGGCAACCATGGCTGAAAAGAAAGATGTATTCGCAAACATCGCCGCCCAACGAACAGACTCCAACGACAAAGGTCTCATCGAACCCCAACCGCCCAAGCTGACCAATGTGGTTCTGCCCGTCGGCGCGCCTACCAAAGCCACCGCTTTCCGGCGAATCAACAAACTTGATAGCGCCGAAAAACTCACGAAAGAACTCAACAAACAGCGCCGCGCTCACGCCAAATTCATGCAGGATCTGGCACCTACACTGAAATCCAAACGCATCAGCCTCCCATTGCAAACTTTCAACTGGCGACAGGAAACCGATGCGGACCAGAAAGACTTCACCCACACTCTCGCCGGCAAGGGCAAGTGGAAGAAGGTCGTCATCCCGCACTACGGACCTCCGCTAGGCCGCGCGGTCACATACTATCGCACACACTTCACTGTCACCAATGCGATGATGAAGAAAGGTGCCCTCTTCGCCTGTTTCAAAGGAGTTGACTACGCAGCGGACGTCTTCGTCAATGGCTCGCTGGTAGGATCGCACGAGGGCTTCTTCGCGCCGTTCGAGTGCGACTTCACCGCACACGCACACATCGGCAGAAACACGTTGCTCGTAAAGGTCTCCAACGATGCAATCTGCATGGGCAATGATTCGTGGGGTGATGACGGGCACCTTTACGAAGGTGACAAGATCTACGCAGCCACCGGGCCGGGATATGACGATCCCGCAGTCGGTTGGCATCACTGCCCTCCAGGCATGGGCATCTACCAGGATGTAACGGTAGAAGCCCGAAGTCCCATTCACATCCACGATATCTTCGTGCGGCCAATGCTTGATTCCAATAGCGCCGAAGTCTGGCTGGAAGTTTTCAACTGCGATATCCTCCGCCGCAAAGCCGCCATCGAGCTATCGGTCTTTGGACAGAACTTCAAGACAGCCGTCTGCCGGAATATCCAGATGGACATGCCCGACGAAATCGGGCCGGGCGTCAACTTCCTGCGATTCTCCATAGACATGCCAAACCCCCGCCTGTGGTGCTGCGACGAGCCGTGGCTTTACCAGCTCCAGGCTACCGTCACCACGCCAAAGGGCAAAGTGATCGACACCGCCGCCAAACAGTTCGGCATGCGATCGTTCTCCATGGACACCGATAGCACTCCCAAGGGAATGCTCTCTCTGAACGGAAGCCCAATCCGCCTGCGCGGCACAAATACAATGGGCAACTTCCAGCAATGCGTCATGAAGAAAGACTTCGATCAACTCCGCGATGATATCCTGATCGCCAAGATAACCAACATGAACTACCTGCGACTAACGCAGCGCCCGGTTCAGCCGGAAATCTACGACTACTGCGACCGCCTTGGAATTATGACGCAAACCGATCTGCCACTGTTCGGAATGCTGCGCCGCAATCAGTTCTGCGAAACCGTTCGCCAGGCACAAGAGATGGAACGCCTCGTCAGGTCACACCCGTGCAACATCATGGTGACCTACATCAACGAACCATTCCCCAACGCACAGGACAAACCGCACCGCCATCTGGTGCGCACGGAACTGGAAGACTTCTTCGCGGCTGCGTCTCTGGCGGTGAAGCAAGCAAACCCCGATCGCGTGATCAAACCGGTGGACGGCGACTACGATCCGCCTGCCGACTCACTCCCCGATAACCATTGCTACAACGGTTGGTACAACTCGCACGGACTGCCGCTGGGCAAACTCCACAAGGGATACTGGCAGAAGATCAAACCCGGCTGGCTGTTCGGCTGCGGCGAATTCGGCGCAGAAGGCCTCGACCCCATCGAGATCATGCGCGAAGAATATCCCAAAAGCTGGTTGCCACAAACCAAAGCTCAAGAAGCCGACTGGTCGCCCGAGGACATAGTCAAATCTCAATCCGGCCACTTTCACTACATATGGTTCGATACGCAGAAAACCGTGGCCAACTGGATTAGCGCGAGTCTCGCTCACCAGGCAGATATGACGAAGCTAATGACCGAAGCCTTCCGCCGTGACAGCCGCATGGTAAGCTTCGCGATTCACCTGTTCATCGATGCCTTCCCGAGCGGATGGATGAAGACAATCCTGGACTGTCGCAGACAACCCAAACCTGCGTGGTTTGTCTATCGCGACCTGCTTTCGCCGCTGATAACTTCCCTCCGCTGCGACCGCCGCGCGTTTACGGCTGGCGAGGAAATGAAGATTGAAGCCTGGGTATGCAATGACCTGAACAGCATCCCCCACGGCGCCACGCTGAAGTACCAGATGGAAGTCGGCGGAAAGGTAGTAAACGCCGGCCACACGAAGGCCAATGTGCAAACGTGCGACAGCACCTTCCAGGGATTCATCCCCTTCAAGGCCCCCGATGTAGCGAAAAGAGGGAAGTGCATCATCCGCCTGGCGATCGTGGATGCTGAGGGCAAAACGCTTCACGATACCGAACTGGCGCTGGATGTGTTCCCACAGACTAATACCGACTGCAACCGGCGGGCATTCATTGTTGGCGCACGTGCCGGCAAGGCGGAGACGCTCGCGAAATCACTCGGCATGAAGTGTGCGTTCGCAGGCAAACCCAGAGCTGCCGATTGCATCCTCATCGATGACATGAAGGCATTCGCACGTCAGCGATCTGAAATAACCTCGGCCGTTCGCGCAGGTGCCCGTGCGATATTCCTACAACTGGACCCCGGCGAATACTCGATTGCTGACCAGAAGATCGAGTTCAGCGAAACGGGCATGGGCAAATTCGAGTTTGTCTCCAGAGACACCGGACATCCGCTCGTGGATGGTTTCGACCCGCACGATTTCAAGTTCTGGTATGACGCCACACTTGGCTATCGCAGCCCCATCCTGTCGGCCACCTTCAATGCCAAGGGGTGGACACCCATTCTGAAATCCGGCAACGGCGCGTGGGGCAAACCATGGAACCCGGTGACAGCGTGTGGAATCAAAGCCGAAGGCCAGGGCCAGTGGTGCATCTGCCAGCTCCATCTCGCCGGCAGGATAGAAGGCAACCCGCCAGCAAAACTCTTCGCCAGGAGACTGCTCTGCCGCTAGGTTACACCCGCTGCTTTGTGCGAACAGCTTATGTAACTCCTAACCAATCTGCAGCGATTGGGGCAAGCAGCAGCAGGAGTTAATGCTGATTCGACAAAAGCGTCGGCCCTTTGGTGAAAAAATATGAAATAGAGGTGTTGCGTAGATGGGTTTTTCACATTATTGCAAAATGCGTAGACGTAAGTATCTATTTTGATTTGCATTG
>CBDUQP010000088.1:0-15680 GCA_965369385.1 uncultured Phycisphaerales bacterium | reverse complement strand
AGAATTGATGACAACACACGTTATCTGCCGCCAGAGAAGCATCTCGCACACGCCCCACCGGCCTCAAGGGCGATACCTTACGTTGCGGCGCTCCCGAGATGATCGCGGATCGCCTTCTCGGCAATGTCGGGATCGCGAGACTCAAGTGCTTCCAAAAGCTGAAGATGTGACTTCTGGTCGACTGCGGCCGTGGGAGTAAGCAGCGGACCGCCAGTCAGCCTGCAGATGATAGTGAGCTGGTCGAACCGATCGGTAAGCAGGCCGCAACCCGCGCTGGTCACCATAAACTCATGCCACTTCGTATCGGCGTAGACTGCATCTTCGAAATTATCCTCTTTGACGTATTGGACGATCTTGTCTGTCATCTCACGAAGCGTGTCTAAGACCTCTTTCGAGCCCCTCTTAGCGACCATCCTGGCGGCCTGGATCTCCAGCCCCTCGCGAACCACCAGCGCTTCTTGAATCTGCATTGGGGTCAGACGCTTGACGCTTATCCCCCGATGCGGAAGAACCGTCACAAGTCCTTCCTGCTCCAGCCTTTTGAGCGCACCATATACCGGAACTACCGACATTTTGAAACGCTCTGCAAGTTCCCTTACGGACCATGGATTCTCATCTGAAAACTCGTAACACATTATCATCTTGCGAAGCTCTTCATATGCCTGAGCACTTTTCGTGGTAGCTCTTCTTCTTGTCACTTGACAGTACCAGCCTTTCCGTTATAATGGCGTTACAACAGTGATCTAATGGCCTTCGCTTTTGTGCCACCACATCACACTTTTATTCAAAAAACAACATTCTGACCAGGAGTCAGGCAAGGCGACAACCAGTGATATTAGGTCCCTGGGGCTGTCAATACAAGTTCCTGTCTACCTTGCCTTAAAAGTGAGTTGACGTTTTCATTATTTTACTTGAGGAGAGTTGACATGAGAATCAGATCTGTTTCATTACTAATTGTTGTCGCAGCCGTTGTCATCTGCACATCAGCGGCAATGGCATTCACGCCGGTGAACATCGCACCAGATGCAACAGTCACGGCTAGCACTCATTACGGCAATTATTTCGTGAGCAACCTTGTGGACGGCGATCTGTCGTATGATGTAGGTGGTGCGTATTCCTCGACTGCCGGAGGCAACTTCTTTATGCTCGTTTGGGATCAGGACGTGACATTCGACCAAGTCAACATCTTAAATCCACTTTCCGGCAACCCCAATCCCGCCCTCACTCCCTACGGCTTGGGGAAGTTCACCATAAGCATCGATACTCCCACTGGCTGGCAGATTGTAGATTCGGCTGACTACACCGCCACCGGTTTGGCAACTAATCCCCCTCCCATCTACACATTCACTGCAGCAACGGCCCTGACCACAAGCGCAATTCGCGTCGATATACAGGAACAGAACGTGGTGGCAGGTGATACCGGCATTCGACTTTGTGAAGTGGAAGTGATGAGTGCCGAAGTGCCCGAGCCGATGACAATGTCACTGCTCGCCTTGGGCGGCTTGGGTGTCTTGCGTCGCCGTCGCGGTTAGTAGTTGTCCAGTGTTTGGCTGAAATCGCCTGTCGCATTCCTTGAATGCAGGACGCACCGAGACAGCGAGCCAGCCGTCATTACTAATGTACAATAACGAGGTGTCGCCTGTCGAACTCACCGGCCGGGCGCCACCTCGTTGCATTTTCACAGTTATCAGACCACGTGCGTGCGGGGATTCCTGCAATACTCACGGACTGCCGGCTTGCGGGGATTCCTGGATGGTGGAAAGTGATTCCGCTTTGGCTACCGCCGACCTGTTACTCGATTACCGAGCTGGCCCCGGACACATCCGCGGCCGGGCTCCTCTTGCCTGACTTGCCCTTTTTCGATGCGTAGCTGGTAACGTGCCTGCGAACTGCCTTGTCGGCGATTTCGGGATCCCGCGTCTTCAAGGCTTCGACCAGTGCCAAATGCGAGTGACCTTCGACCACCGCACTACTGCTGCTGGGGCGGTCCGCCAGCCAGCAAATGACCGTCAACTGCTCGAACCTCTCGGTGAGCATGTCGCACCCAGCGAACTCAATCACATGCTTGTGGAAATTGCCATCAGCAGCAACTGCTGCCCGAAGATCTTCCTTCTTGGAAGAATCCACTACCTCTTGAGCCAGTCGGGTCAGTTCGGCGAACATTTCATCGGTCCCCGAGGTCGCCAAAATCCGGGCGGCTTGGACTTCCAGCCCCTCTCGCACAACCTCTGCCTCGCGAAGCTGCGCAGCCGTCAACCGGGTCACAATAATCCCCCGCTTGGGCAGAACGGTTATAAACCCTTCCTGCTCAAGACGCTTCATCGCCGCGTAAACCGGCACACTCGACATGCCGAATCGCTCCGCCAACTCCCGAACGGACCATGGGTTATCGTCCAGGAATTCCAGGGATATAATCATCTCCCTTAGACTCTCATACGCGATATCACTTTTTGAAGGAGGTCTCTCTTTTCCCACTTGACACTACCAATCATTATGGATATACTGTTGTTATATCGTTGATATATCCTAGCTATATTCACTTGCCATAATCTTTAAAACGTCGCATTGTCAAGAACGCTTCCGTTTCAGAGCCCGTCACGTTCGATGGCCCTGATGTTATGAGGATTAAGCCCTCAATACAAGTGCGAGACAAATCCAGCTTGAAATGAGTTGGTGTTATTACCTTTCTTTTGAGGAGAGAACTATGAGGATCAGATCTGTTTCATTACTTATTGCTCTAGCTGCCGTTGTTATCTGCACATCAACTGCAATGGCATTCACGCCGGTGAACATCGCACCGGATGCAACAGCCACCGGCTCGCCGCAGCTTGCCACGTACACTGTAGACAGAATCAACGATGAAGTAATCAATGCCCCTACGTGGACTGATGGCATCTACATCGGTACCGTCGATGCCGGCACGGGCGCGAGCTTCTTCCAACTCGATTGGACGGAGGACGTGACGTTCCAAGAGGTCAAGATCTATCAGTTCGGACACCTGTTTGACGTCTACTCGTACTTCAATCTATGGGACTTCGACATCAGCATCGACGACGGCTTGGGCAACTGGGACATCGTGGAAAGTGTCCGTGGCGGAACTGCCAGTCTTTACACCTGGGTGTCACCGACTCCGCTGACCACAAGCAAGCTCCGCTTCGATGTAATCACCGCGAACAATGAAGCGACGCCTCTGTACACGCGAGTTGTAGAACTGGAAGTGATGAGTGCTGTAGTGCCCGAGCCGATGACGATATCGCTGCTCGCGATGGGTTCACTTGCCATGCTCCGTCGCCGCCGCAACTAATGGTGTCTCACTGCTTGTAACTTGTAATTTATAACATGTGACATGAAGGCGGAACTGACTCTCGCAGTCGGCTGCGAAGAACCGCACTCAACCGATTCAAAGGGCTCGAGCCGATCTCGGGCTCTTTGTCTTACCGCAATCGCCACATGCCCAAATACCCTGAAAGACGAGTTCTGCGTAGCCGGTTAGCGCCGACAATCGGGGCGTTTCACGGGCTTCACAAGAAAGGAGTTTCACCATGAATGCCGCAAGCATTACCACAATTACGATCTGCCTTTCCGCAATCCTGATGATGATGGCACCGGTAGCATCCGCAAGCACGATCGTCACCTTCGGAGATTCGACCACAGCGAGACGCGAGGGTGTAATTGTTTACAGCACTCTGCTGGAAAATGATCTGCCCGCCCTTGGCGTCAACGCCACAGTCATCAACAAAGGCATCGGCGGAAACAACACCAATGACGGAATCGAGAGATTCAACTATGACGTCCTGGGCAAGAATCCGGATGTGGTAGTTATACAATTCGGCATAAACGATTCGATGGTTGACGTCTGGAAGAACCCGCCGGCCACCGCCTCTCGCGTGCCGCTCAGCACGTATCGCGCCAACCTTACCTATATGACACAGACGCTGAAGAACGCCGGGGCTAATGTAATCCTGATGACGCCGAACCCCATGCGATGGTCCTCGGTATGGTTGCACTACTACGGAGCGGCCCCGTACGACACAACTGATGTCGACGGCCTGAATGCAACCATAAAGGACTACGTGCAAGCCGTTCGCCAGATCGCAGCGGCAGAGCAGGTAGACCTTGTAGACGTGTATGACATGTTTGTCCAGTACGATCAGATACCCGGACAGGAAATGATGGACTTGTCAGTGGGTGGAATGCACCCGAACTCAGCAGGCCATCGCCTGATCGCCAACGAGTTGGAAGCCATCATAATTCCCACGCCTGAACCAACAACGTGCGGGCTTCTGGCAGCAAGCGGACTGGGCCTCCTGCGTCGGCGCAGACAGCAATAGCGGCAATAGTACCACAATGGTTAGAAATCGCGCAGGCCTTGTGGCATGCATCCGGCAACGCACAGCCGCAATAACTGATGAACGAAAAACGAGGTGCCTTCCGCTTGCGTGCGGGATGGCACCTCGTTGCATTTTCACAGTTATCAGACCACGTGCGTGCGGGGATTCCTGCAATACTCACGGACTGCCGGCTTGCGGGGATTCCTGGATGGTGGAAAGTGATTCCGCTTTGGCTACCGCCGACCTGTTACTCGATTACCGAGCTGGCCCCGGACACATCCGCGGCCGGGCTCCTCTTGCCTGACTTGCCCTTTTTCGATGCGTAGCTGGCAATATGCGCTCGGACGGCCTTGTCGGCGATGTCGGGATCCCGCGTCTTCAAGGCTTCGACCATTATCGTGTGCGAGTGCCCTTCCACCGCATCGCTACCGGCGTTGGGGTCATCCGCCAGCAGGCAAATAACGGCAAGCTGCTCAAATCTCTCGCTGAGCATTTCGCACCCGGCGAAATCAACCAGTTGCTTGTGCAACTTGCGATCGGCGATGACCGCGGCCTGGAATTCGTCCCTCTTCACAAGGTCCACGACATCCTGCGCCATGCGAGTCAGTTCGTCGAACATCGCTTCGGTACCAGAGATAGCCACGACCCTGGCGGCCTGCACTTCCAACCCCTCGCGAACCAGACGTGCCTCGCGATATTTCGCATATGACAGACGGTTCACAACAATCCCCCGCCTGGGCAGAACCGTTATAACCCCTTCCTGCTCAAGGCGTTTCAGTGCTCCGTATACCGGCACGTTCGACATGCCAAAACGCTCTGATAACTCTCGCACTGACCATGGATTAGCATCAGAGAACTCAAGAGACAGGATCATCTCTCTGAGCTTCTCATACGCAATCTCACTTTTTGAAGGATGTCTCTTTTTTGCCACTTGACACTACCAAAATTTGGTGATACACTACTGATGTATCAGCGATTGAGGATTACTATTATTTTTTCCGGCATCACGTTTTTGCAGTCTTCAAGGCCGCGGCCGGTCACGTTCAATGGGCTGATACTACGAGAATTGCGGCATCTATACAAGAAACGTTCTGGCACCTTTCATGTGCGACGAAGCACTAACACGTTGGTCTTATTACCATTTTTGAGGAGAGAAACCATGAGGATCAAGTCTGTTTCATTACTAATCGCCATCGCCGCCGTTGCTATCTGCACATCAGCAGCAATGGCATTCACGCCGGTAAACATCGCACCGGATGCGACGGCCACCGGAAGCCCTTCCGCTAACGGAGCATTCCCCGTCAGCAGGATAATCGACGAAGCGTTTGCATATCCCGACAATACGTACATAGCGTCCCTGGGCAACGGTTACTTCCAGCTTGACTGGGCAACCGACGTAACGTTCGACACTATCAAGTTATACAACCTGGAGTATGGGGGTTTCGGCCATGAATACAATCTCTGGGCCTTCGACGTTCTTATCGACGATGGCCAGGGCGGCTGGACCATCATCGATAGTGTAAGTGGCGGAACGGACGCGATTTACACCTACGTATCGCCGACACCCATTACCACCAGCGCGCTCAAATTCGATGTCATCACGGCGAATAACGCGGATGGTTATGCACGAGTAATCGAACTGGAAGTAATCAGCGCACCGGTCCCCGAACCCATGACACTTTCGTTGCTCGCTCTGGGCGGACTTGGCGTTTTGCGTCGCCGCCGCAGGTAATCTCCTTTCCTTGACTTTGATGTGGCGGGGACATGTCACGACGAAGCCGCAGGCGAAGACGGATCAAAGACGCAAAGCCGCACGTGCGTCCCACCGCAAGCAAACCAAAACAGGTACGATCCCCCCAAAAGACGCCAATTCGCCGCCTCGGCGGGTGGCACGTGGCGTGCGGCATGTGGTCTTTGATCGCGGAAGGGGCGGATTGTGCGTTCGCGCTACGGTCGGGTGGCATGAGTAAAAACGGGGACTGTACCGATGTTGGGACTGTCCCCGCTTTTACGGTCGACAGCGCATGGGTCGACAGCGCATGACGCGGAAGATCGCGCACGACTGCGGCCGATCGCGCACGACGCGAAAGTGGGGATCCCGATGTTCTTCTGGACCTGCCGGCGGGCAGGCCCAGAATCGGTACAGCTTGCCCTACGAAGCTCGCAGAGCGAAGTATGGTCCCCATTTTCGCTCGGTCCCCGTTTTCTACCAGCTTGTCCGGAACGTCTGGTAGATGATATGTTTGCGAATGGCCTTGTCGGCAATATCCGGGTTCCGCGTTTTCAGTGCATTGACAAGCTCCATGTGCGACTCACCTTCGACAGCAACGGTGCGGGGACTTGGAGGGGCAGACAGGCCAAAAATCACCGCCAGTTGCTCGTAGCGTTCGGTGAGCATGTCGCACCCGGCAAGCTCCACCATCCGCTTATGCAACCTGCGATCAGCCGCAACCACTCCCGGGGAATCATCCTTCTTCACCAGCTTCACAATATCCTCGGCAAGGCGGGTCAGCTCGTCAAACATCTCCTGAGTGCCGCAGGTGGCGACTATGCGGGCAGCCTGGACTTCCAACCCCTCGCGAACCACGTATGCCTGACGAAATTGATCCTCCGTCAAACGGGTAACGACAATCCCCCGCTTGGGCAGAATCGTTATACTCCCTTCATGCTCAAGACGTTGCATCGCCGCATAAACAGGCACACTCGACATACCAAAACGTTTTGCCAGCTCTCTGACGGACCACGGGATAGTGCCCGACAACTCATAGGACAGGATCATCTCCCTGAGCTTCTCATACGCGATAACGCTTTTTAACGGCTGTTTCGATTTTTCCACTTGACAGTACCACCGTTGGTGATATATTAGTAATCAACACTTGATATATCAGATTAGCAAGCAATGAATACATCCAAAAGATCCCAGCACAATTCTAAACAGAATTCTTGACGAAACTTCACATGTCGGGAATTCGGCCGGTTTCAATGGAACTGATATTACGATGATTGTTACATGAAGACAAGCGCGAGGACCCCTCGTGCAATTGAGTGAGTGAGTTCTTTACAATTTTTGAGGAGAGAAACTATGAGGATCAGATCC
The DNA here is from genome assembly GCA_965369385.1 of uncultured Phycisphaerales bacterium. GTDB lineage: Bacteria > Planctomycetota > Phycisphaerae > SM23-33 > SM23-33 > CBDUQP01. Next base: position 8,252 of record CBDUQP010000088.1, on the reverse strand, counting down.
GTTTCATTACTAATCGCCGTCGTAGCCGCTCTGGTCTGCGGACAAGCAGCTTTCGCCGAAGACCCCGTAAACATCGCACCGGATGCGGCGGCATCAGGAAGCCCTTCCTTTAGCGGATCATACCCCGTCAGCAGAATGATCGACGAATTGTTTGTATATCCCAGCAATACGTACGTAGCAGAAGCTGGCAACGGTTACTTCCAGCTTGACTGGGCAACCGACGTAACGTTCGACACTATCAAGTTATACAACCTGGAGTATGCGGGTTTCGCGTCTAGCTACAATCTGGTGGACTTCGATATTTACGTCGGCGGCACTACCGATATTAATGGAGTCTTAACTGGTGGGACCTTGATCGAGAGTCCCCGTGGCGGAACGGACGCGATTTACACCTACGTATCGTCGACCCCCATTACCACCAGCAAGCTGTATTTCGATGTCATCACGGCTAATAACGAGTATGGTTATGCACGAGTAGTCGAACTGGAGGTCATGAGTGCTGAAGTACCCGAGCCGATGACATTGTCACTGCTCGCCCTTGGCGGACTCGGCATTCTGCGTCGCCGCCGGTAAGTTGGCGAACGGAGTAATCGTCGAACAGTAACAACAATCGCACCGCCCTTGCCGAACGCAGCATCTAATCTGACGATGCTGGCCGCAAGCTGAAACGCAAAGGCCGCGATGACTGCGAGAAACCACGAGGTGCCTTCCGCTTAAATGCGGGATGGCACCTCGTTTTGCTTCAGGGCGGGTGGCATGGCGACGCCGCAGGGGCCTGCCCGCCGGGACAGGCGGGTCGCCATGGTTACAAGGCGAAACTGACGCTACCCGCCGATGCCGCAGTTATCCTTCGCCCATAAGACCTTGCACTTGTCCACAGCACTCCATATCCTCGCCCGACAAGCCCCGTTTGCGAGGATGAGAACAATGCAGTTGTATGTTGTGCGACATGGCGAAACCGAAGATAATATCTCCCGCACAGTACAGGGGCAAATGCCCGGCATGCTGAGCGAAACCGGCCGTATGCAGGCGGAGCATCTTGCCGAAAGATTCACCGACATACCGTTGGACATCGTCATCACAAGCGATCTGACGCGTGCCGTCCAGACGGCGACACCTGTCGCACAACGCTCTGGATTGCAAGTTCAGCTTGACCCACGTCTGCGTGAACGCCACTTTGGTGAGTTCCAGGGAAAGGCGATGAGCGAGTTGGTGCGGACACAGGGGGAAGTTCCATTCGGCGAGCACCTGCCCGAAGGTGAATCGCTGAGCAACGTGCATTCCCGCATGCAGAGTTTCTGGAAGTCATGGCAGGGGGAACTATCCGGCAAGACGGCCGTCATCGTCACCCATGGCCTCGTACTGAATTTCCTCTTCGCCGTGATTCTGAATCAACCGCGTAATGACGATTCCTGCACGGTAGTCGGCAATGCGAGCGTATCGCTAATCACCCGCGATCCGCACGCGCCGTGCCGCCTGGACTTCATGAACGATACGTCCCATCTGTAGGGGCGCCTCTGCGAAATGCAGTCGCGTAGCGTCTACCGGCTCACGTCTAGCGGTATTTCTTTACGATCGCTTCCATCTTGTCCATATCGGCTTCCATGTCGCCCACCATCTTGAACTGCGTGCGGCAGCGGTCCAAATTGTGGTTATCGCGATGGACCTTGAAGTACACGTCACCGGCGAGGTGATCGGTCAGGAAACGCAAGCCGATCTCCAGCGTAATCAGCTTGGCCGAGAACGCGAGGTAATCCTTCTCCGTATCGGTAAGGAAGCCCCTGGCTGCGTCCAGATATCCGTGCACGAGACGCTCGAACATCTCCAGGTCGCAGGTAACCTTCGACAAATCCAGCTCATCCTCAGCCGCCGGATTGGTACCCACTCGCACCGAATCGCCAAAGTCATACATCGCCAGGCCGGGCATTACGGTGTCCAGATCGATAACGCAAAGCCCTACGCCCGTCACATCGTCGAGCATCACATTATTGAACTTCGTATCGTTGTGCGTGATACGCTCGGGCAGCTCGCCGGCCGCCAGCAGATCCACCAGAACCGAGGCATCCTGCTTGCGGGCCAGTGCGAAATCGATCTCGGCCTGCACGTCGGCCGCCCTGCCTGCGACATCTTTGTCCAGAGCTTCGACGAACGCCTCGAATCGCCACCTGGTGTTGTGGAAGTCGGGGATCGTCTCGTTCAGCCGCGGGGCCGGCAGGTCGCTTATCATCTCCTGGAACCTGCCGAACGCGTAAGATGCGTTGTAGACCTGATCGAGATTTTCGACCAGGTCATACGTGCGTGCGCCTTCCACGAAAACATAAGTCCGCCAGTAATCGCCTTCGGGCGTCTTGTAGAAGCATTTTCCATCTGTGCATGGAATGAGATTCAGCGTCTCGCGCATCGGGTCGCCGCCGGCTGCTTCTATCTTCATTCGCAGATGCTTCGTGACGCGATCGATATTCTCCATCAACTGCTCGGGCTGCTTGAAGATATTGTGATTGATCCGCTGATGAACGAATCGCACCTCACCCGCAGCCGTCTTGATGACGCTCACGTAGGTATCATTAATGTGACCGCTGCCATAAGGCTCGGCCGTCAGCAGCTCGCCGTCAATTTGAAAGTGCGGGACTATCTGTGAAAGATCGTGCTTCATGTACATGCCTCCGGTTCAAAGGCCTTATTAAGTGCCCGGCTAAACTCGTGCCCGTCGAGGTCTACCACTACCACAGTTTCTGCGGATACCTGCCCGCGGCCACCATATCACCAATCGCCTGCTTGACCTTGGGTTTGTCTTCCTGGTAGGTAACGCCGTGCCATCGCTCGGTTGTCTTCAGTATCTTTACGCGAGCCTTGCCTTCCTGGATCAGCTCGTTTGTCACGGTAGGAATGAAGTATTCCGACTTGGGATTATCCATGTTCGCGTCGAGGAATTTCCCGAACCGATTCTCCAATTCACCGAATATGCTGGGCGTGTAGCCCCACATGTTCATCGACACAATACAATTCGTATCGATATCCACCCAATTCTCTTCATCTTCTGTATATTTCGCACCTTCGCCGAATCGCTGGATCTTCGTCCGCTCGACTATCGCAGACAGGTTATCCTCCGCGTCGCCAGTGCACACACCCCGGGCAACGTGGCCGTGATCCGTCAGCGTATTGCCCAGCACGAATCCCACCATGCTGTAGTCATACACGTCAGTGTCGGCCGCCTTGGCGAGGTAGCTGCCCATCGCCGCAAACGAGGCCGCACCGTAGAAGTCATCAGCATTGATAACCGCACACGGGCCGTCAACCGCGTCTTTGGCACACAATACTGCGTGTCCGGTTCCCCAGGGCTTGGTGCGGTCTGCGGGCACTTCGAACCCGGCCGGCAGGTTGTCGAGCTTCTGGAACACGTATTCGGTCTTGATCCGCGGCTCGATCGACTTGCCGACCTTCTCGCGGAAGGCTTCTTCGATATCCTCGCGGATGATGAAGACCACCTTGGTGAACCCTGCCGCCAGGGCATCATATATAGAGTAATCGATAACGATCTCGCCGGACGGGCCGACGGGATCAATCTGCTTCAGGCCGCCATAGCGACTACCCATACCGGCGGCCATCACAACAAGCGATATATCCGACATAACTTCTCCTTCAGTTCGTCAACACAAATCAGATCAGACAGTATAAGATTCGAAACCGCCCAGTCACGAAAAAATAAGGCAAACAAGCCACAGAGCGAACAAGCCGTGGCCCTGCCCTCCCTGAAAAGATTCAAATGCCCTCAGTCACGAAGATTTGGAGGAAACCCGGCCCGAAGCGGGCAAACCGCAGCCGATGGCTGAGACATGCGGATCTGGGAAACCGTATATGGTGCAAAATGGTGCACTTTTGGCAACTTTGCACCTATTTGGCGATCAGGTTATCAGCCTCTAATTGCTTATCTTGCGGCCGTTAACGCAATTCGTGCTCGAAAGCTCTTTTGGGACGTGCACCATTTATTCCACGCAAGAAAAACGCGGCGTTTTTGGGGGTTCTGTTGCGGGGTTTGGCGATCTTTTGTTCAAAAAACCGCAATTTCCTGCATCCGAACCCCCAACCGCGGTCAGTATGTTGATATATGACTGCGCGCTGTACGAGGGTGGCATGGCGACACACAGTCGTATCGTGGGTCGCCACCTGCCTGCCCACCGAAGGAGCAGCAGGTCGCACACCCTTTGGGGCTATGTGCGGCCCTTGTCGAAGATGTATGTTGGCAGGGATTTCAGCAGGCCCATCGGCTCGTACAGTGTCTCGATCTCGCCGCGACAGTTGTACCAGCAATCGCTGCAATGGTTGGCGGCCGACGCCTTGCGAAGCGCACTTCTGATCGTATAGAAGCTGTCACTATAGAGATTCGCCACGGGAGTCTCTTTGCGTTCAACGCAGATCGCAATATCACCGGTCGAATCGATATTGAAAAACGCGCGGCCGGCTTTGCACCCGCCAATTTCGCCGTTGAGAAACTCATCGAACCGGGCGAGATATCTGGGATTCGACAGAAAATTCGGCCGCCGTGAACGAATATCCAATAACTTCTGCGATACCGGCCCCTGATGCTCGTAGGCTCGCGAACCGGTCTTGCGATACCCGTACGGCTGGACCATGAAGTGTGCGCCATACTGTGCGGCCTTGGCGGCTACTTCTTCGAGTTGATCGACATTATCATCCAGCAGCACAGCCATCACGTTGATCCGCTGATGTTCGTGGACGCGGGCCTCGCTGAGCAGCTTCACCGCACGCCACGCCTGCCGCCACGCACCGTCCATACCGCGACGCTCATCGTGACGCTCTGGATCAGAGTAGTCTATGGAAACCGAGACGCCCCACAGGCCGCTGGCCATCAGGTCATGGGCGAGCTGCGGCGTAACGAACCACCCGTTGGTGGTAATGAACGGGAAATGAAACTCGCCAATCGCGCGAATCACATCGGTGATATCCCGACGGAGCAATGGCTCGCCGCCGGCAAGGGAGACCATGAGCGTGCCCATCTGCGCCAGTTTGCGGGCTCCGCGGGAGTATTGGTCGGGTGAAGGTTCCGGCTGCTGACCGAGCGGGTCCCGCCAGTAATGGCAGAACCGGCAGCGATAGTTGCAGCGATAAGTGACCTGCCACGCACACCACAAAGGCATACGAGACGTCCACGCGCGGAACAGACGATATTTCTTCTGAAACGGACGAAGCATTTTTTTGATTTTCCGACAAGAGCGTTTTCTCGGGTAGTTCAGCGAAAATGGGGACTGTCCCGTTGTTGGGGACTGTCATCTGTTTTAGCTGTTTTTGGTCGTTTCTTGTTGTTTTGGCCGTTCGGGCCGAAGGTCCGGTGGGCGGTAAGCCGGGGTGTGACCGACCAACGAGAGGGAACCCCCGGATCCCAAGCCCAAAATATCAGAACCCCGCAAGGGGTGGATAGAGAAGCTGTCCAGCGGTTTGAATGCCTGACAAGTGGGCAGTTTTCGTGGACCCAACCCGCTGAAAAACTTATCTTGCCACCCCTCCGGGGTTCTGGTTAATGGGGGCCGGGATCCGGTCCCGATGTACATCGGGATTGCCTGCAAAGCAGGCAAAACAGTCACCGCCCGGCTAACTGCCCACCGGACCTTCGGCCCGAACGACAAGAAAAACGACCAAAAACAACCAAAACAAACGACAGTGCCATTGGGCCTGCCCGCCGTGGCGGGGACTATCCCAATTCTTGCTAGCGGATCACACAAAACTCGCGGCCCACTGGCCATGGTTATTTGCCCATCCAACTCTTGTGATCGTCCGCAGTGAAATACTTCCGATCAGCGCCGGCAGACATCAAAAGAAATTCGCCCGGCCTCTTGGCGACAAAACCGTCTGCAGGAGCATTGTCCGGGTAAGTGCCTGGCAGCGACGGATAGGACGCCGGGAGGGGATCAGGAGCGGGCGAGAAACGAGAGTCGCGCGCAAAATAATCACCCATCTTCGCGTTCAGATTGTTCTCATTCTTATCCGTCGCACCTGAAGGAGCCTTCTTGTAGGCTACTCCGTAGAACAATCTGACGGCCTCGTCTTCCCCGTCAGAATCAATATCTGTAGCATCAACGTGGTGGTGGTTGTCCGCATACCTGTAGACCGCGCGATGGTCATTGCTATTGCCATCGGTCCTCGCGGGGAAATAGAGCATCGGCAATGGCTCACGGGCTGCATCTGTCAGAACATTCCAATTACCACCCGCAGGATTTGACGAAATATCAAGTTCCTCCTCCTTGAACGGCAGGTAGCCATCCTTGTGAGAATCGAGGTCCTTGAACCAGTCATCCTGACTGGGATTAGAGTCAAAAGCATTGATCTTGCCAAACATACGCGCCGTCAGTATCTGGATACCCGTGTACTTAGCGTTAGTGCCTCCGCTGCCAATAAGAAACTCCTCGTCATCGCCCTGACCTGGATAGAGACCATCGTTGTCACTTTTGTACTGCGTGAGCGCACCAGCTACCTTCTGCAAGTAAACAGCCACCTTTGCCTGGTAGGAGAGGTCCAATACCTGCATCGTAACCGGCACGGCAATGCTGGCCAGCAGTACTATGATCGCGATCACCACCAGCAACTCTATCAGCGAGAAACCCGCTTTTCTGGAGCTATACGTCACGTGTCCTGTCATGATTCGATATCCTTTCGCAGGTTTGTCTCGCCAAAGCATTCCACTGCATCCCCGGACATTGTAACAGAAGCCAGACACAATGTTAATGAATTGCCACGCTTAACCAGTGATATGGTATCTGAATATTGTTGCTGTGGCCGTCAAACCCCGGCCGGCCGGGGTGTGACCTGCCTCTGCCGGCAGGCAGGCCGAAGGGAACCCCCGGAAACTTACCTCTTTCAAACAAAACCCTACAAAATTAGGGACGGTGCCTAATTTTCGGCCTTTCACTGACCGGGCCGCTGCGATAACCTATATTAAATGGATACTTCATCATCACATATTCGGCGGTTTCACTGCAGCGATCTGGCTACGGTGGATCCTGATGGCGGGACTATTGAACTCAACACTATAGAAGCTCATCATGCAGCCAACGTCTTGCGTCTGAAGCCCGGGGCGGAAGTTGAGCTGTTTGACGGTGCAGGGTTGCTCGCGGCCGGGCGAATCGCCGGCATCAAGCGAAGCTGCGTGGCAGTAGAGATCAGCGGCAAGCACACCTGCCCGCCGCTGCCTGGTCCGGGCGTTCACCTGGCGTTCGCCGTGCCGAAGGGAAAGCGGCTTGACTGGCTGCTCGAAAAAGCTGGCGAACTTGGCGTAACGTCCATTCAGCCAGTCATTTGCGAGCGGAGCGTGTCGGGCACGAAGGATCTGTCGGAAGGCAAGCTCGCCAAGTGGATGGGACACTGCATATCCGCAGCCAAGCAATGCGGCGTGAATTTCCTCCCGGAGATCCGGCCGCCGGCAAGTTTTGGCGAGTTGATGCAAAACTCCGCCGACGCGCTCGGCCTGCTTGGCGACCTGAGCGATGCATCCACCGATCTTTCCTGCGCCCTTGCCAGGCGAGGCCGGGAACAGGACATCCGTATACTGATAGGTCCGGAGGGCGACTTCACGGATCGCGAGCGGACCGAAGCGATGGATGCGGGGTATCTGCCGGTGCGGATCGGACCGACAGTATTGAGGGTGGAAACCGCTGCGATTTGCATGCTGGCGGCGGTAAATGCTCTCGTCAGGTAGAAAAACATGTCCAAGAAAAGCACTTGCGGCCTAAACGGAACTCTTTTGTGAAACAGAAGTAAGCGAAATATAAGTTCTATCTGCCTTGACTATAACGCAGAACCACCGATAATATTTACTGGTGACGGATGTTTACGAGGTCCGCACGAGGAAATTGAATGGCCGGTTCGTTGGGAATAACTCGGTGTTACGTAGCAGCTCCCGCCTTTTCGGCGTGGGGCCGGCGCCAGCGCCACGCCCAGCAGCAGACCACAACCACCAAAGCTGACCGACACAAACCTCAAATACATGATTTCACAGCATTTAGCGATTCCAATTACGTTCGTGTAAAGCGTGCAAGCAGGCAGAATCAGGGACAGGGTTTCGCTGGTTTCGTATCTGATCGATACGTTGAAGGAGCATCTCCCTTTGAACTGTCTCCGCCGGCACCGAGCATTTCCATGATGGCGTAATTCGCGTTCTTGTGCGGATTTGCGTCTGAATCAAGCAGAAGTCCCTTCCTCTATTAATTAGGGACGGTGCCTTATTTAATTCAGACTAATCC
>CBDUQP010000087.1:0-15702 GCA_965369385.1 uncultured Phycisphaerales bacterium | reverse complement strand
GGGTGTGGAGATCAAGTTTGTCGGGTTCCTTTCGGTTCATCCGCCCGCAGAAGCCGCCAAGGACTATGAGCTGGTTCTTGCCGCCAAGTTGCGTCAGCGAGAGCAACGCTACCAGGCGGAAGCTCACGCCGCCAAAGTTCTTTCGAAGGTGGCGGGCAAACCGGTGGATGCCTTGAAGCTGGCATCGGCAATAGACAAGAGGGACCAACTTACCGAACTGCTGGCGATGAAGGGCGATTCCGATGGTTACAAGATGTATCTTGAAGAGTGCCTTCGTCGGACGGCTGACAGTATCAAGATGCTCAAGGTAACTATTGAGGAAGAACGTCTTCTGGGCCATATCCGAAAGGGTCAGCAGACTGCGTCGCAGATGCTTCTGGTTGAAGAAGAAGCCTATGAGGCATTCCTCAAAGATGTCAGCAAGCCAGGCAAGTCGCCGGAGAAGCTGCTGTTCGCCAAGGCCGGCATAATGCGGACCCAGGCCGAAACGTTGTTTGATCAAGCTGTCGGCGAACCGGCTGCCATTGTGGACCAGGCCATCGCAGATCGCTGGCGAACTTCAATGGGCAAGCTCGGTGAAGCGGAAGCATTCCATCGCGAATTGCTTTTGTACTCGGCATGTCCAGAAGTGTACATGGCCGACAAGTGGATGGATCTGTGGGACGGCATACTCCCGAATATGGAACGCAAGTATGTATTGGGAGTGGCTGGAGACAGGGTGGAGCACTGGTTGAACTGGGAAGAGCAGTCCACCATCGAGACGCAGATCTTTGATGATGCGGTATCGCAGAATAGACCACCGGGCAAATAGCGAAGCTCTGGTGATTTTTCATAAATGAATCATGGTTGACAGCAGGTATAGACGCACCTTGAAGGAATAAGCAAATGAAGAAGAATCTTGGAGTCATAATACTGGCGGCATTGGCATTGATTGCGCTTGCTGCCGGCACGGTGGCATTTGCTGTACCAAGTTGGAAGACAGTCGTCGTCAAGCGTTTTGGGGAGACTATTAAAGTTCTGGAAGGCAAGGACCAGGCCGGTCTCCACGGCAAGTGGATATACCCGATTGAGTCGATTGTTGCCTACGATGGCAGGATTGACGTCTTTGAAGGTGCCAGCAAGGAATTCCAGACCCGCGACAAGCAGAACGTGATGGTGACTACGTATTGCCTCTGGCGGATCAAGGATGCACAGAAGTTCCAGAGCACGATCAAGACCTTCGAAAACGGTCGAAATCGGATTCGTATACTTCTTAGTGGTGTTGAGAAGGACGTTATTTCGCACTACGAGATGCGAGAGTATGTGAACACCGATCCTTCCGAGATGAAGCTTGTGGAGATCGAAAGCAAGATGCTGGCCGGCCTCAAGGACAAGACCGAAGCGGACTACGGTGTTGAGATTGTTCAGGTTGGCATCAAAGGTCTCACGCTGGGCGCAGTGCCTTCACAGGCGGTAATCGCGGCCATGAAGGAAGAACGCCAGAAGGAAGTCGCGCGTTTCAAGGCCATGGGCAAAGCACAGGCCGAGGCTATCAAGTCTCGTGCGGAGCGAGCCAGCAAGCAGATAATCTCATTCGCAAACGGAAAGGCCAAGGCTATCCGCACCGGCGGATACAGCGATGCAGCCAAGCAGTACGAGATGTTTCGTGCCAATCCGCAATTGGGAATCTTCCTTCGGTATCTCGAGACTCTTCGGTCCGGCCTGAGGGAGAACACCACGATCTGGCTCGATGGGAGCAAGATTCCTGCGGTCAAGTACTTCCTGGATGGCCCTAAGCTGCCTGCAAAGCCCAAGCTGCCCACGGCGGAGAAGTAATCAGTTGTTGCCGGACCGGTTACCAGTGAGAAGCACACAACAAACCAGAGGCACGTAATATGGCCGACCATAAGAATCACACACACTCGCACCATTGTGCTCACGGCCCCGTGAGCGATGTTCCTTTTGACGAAGAGAAGATGGATCCGGCGCAGCAGCAACTGGCGAAGGCTTTGCAGTCCAGTTTCAGACTACTGTCCGTGATCATGGTGTTCGTTGTCATCTTCTTCCTGCTGACAGGCTTGTCTGCTATCGATTCCAGCGAGGTGGGGGTTATCTCCCGCTTCGGGGAGATTGTAGATGTCGCCAGGCCCGGGCTTACATATGCCTGGCCGTTTCCAGTTGGCGGAATCACTAAGATAAGCACCGCCGAGCAGCATATGCAAATCAGAGATTTCTGGTTGTTCGAGACCCCGGCAGAAGCGGGCACGCCGCTTGACCAGAGAAACCCGCAAGGCGAAGGTGGTTTGCGCCCAGGGTATGATGGCGCGTTGCTGACGGGTGATAACATCTTGTGTCATGTGTTGCTCGATTGCACCTATGCCATAAGATCTGAGCAGGATCCTACCCGAGATTCGGATCATCCGGCGAAGCTGTATGTCATGAATGTTGATGACCCCAAGGATCCAGATCGAAAACGTACCAAAGAACTCATTCGTTCGCTGGTAGTGACCTCGGCGATACGTGCAGCCGCTGTTCGAACCGGAGATGCCCTCCGCACCGGACAGTCCGCGTTCTCCAGAGAAGTTGCCGACGACGTGCAAAAATCGCTCGATGCTATCGAATCGGGCATTGCGTTCAAGATCATTACCATCAAACGCTTCAGCTGGCCCCTGAGCGTAAGACGCGACTATATAGAAGCGCAAAATGCCCTTGCAGGTATGGAGAAGGAACGCTCGGCCGCTCGCGGCGAGGCAAACAGCATACTCAATGGCGTAGCAGGCAGGAACTACGTTAAACTCGTCGGCGATGTAGCCGGTGTTCTGAGATCTGCCACCGGCAAGAACGCTGATGTGAAGGGCCAAGACTATGATCTGATCGGGCAGTATATCAAGGCCTGGCATGCCAACGACAAGGCCAAGAGCGACAAATTGCTGGTCAGGATCAACGAGGTGCTTACTGATTCGGAGACTACGGGACGCGCCGGTACGATTATTGCCATCGCCCGAAGTGAAAGCTCGCAGTTTACCGAATCGGTCAAGAGTCGCGCCAAGGCGTTTGCCGAATTGCTGCCGAAGTTTGAAGAGAATCCCAACTTGATGCTTGCAGACAGGTGGGGCGAGGTCCTGCAGGAGATATTGTCTTCGCCTACCGTTGAACTGGTACTCTTGAGCGAAGGTGATCGTAAGATCGTGCTGAAGACCCGGCGTGATCGTCAGATCTCCAAGCGTATCGACAGGGAAAGAGCCAGGAAGAAAGAAAGTGACAACACGGGCAAATAGTCTCGTTCGTGCAATGTCGCTCCAGCAGCCTAAATAACCGCCACCCGTTCGGCCGACACGGTCAGTGCGAGGATGTGTATGTACGACGAAGACAACGCCGCGGTAATCAGCACCAGGAAATTGACCAAGATATTTCGTGACTTCTGGTTACGTGAGAAGGTATCGGCCGTGCGCGAACTTGACCTGGATGTAATGCCCAGGGAAGTGTTCGGCCTGCTCGGTCCTAACGGTTCGGGCAAGAGCACCACGATCAAGATGATCCTTGGGCTGCTCCATCCCACGCGCGGCGTGGTAAGCGTGTTCGGGAAACGTCCCGCCGATGTAGCCACCAAAGCACGTATCGGTTTCCTTCCCGAAGAAACTTATCTATACCCGTTTCTTGATGCGTGGGAAACGTTGGATTTCTACGGACAGCTTTTTCATCAGCCGCGGCGAGAACGCATAAGACGTATTGAGATGCTGCTCGAAATGGTCGGTCTCAAGGCCGTCGCTTATCGTCGAATCGGTGAATACTCCAAGGGCATGCAACGCAGGATCGGTTTGGCCCAGGCGCTGATTAACGATCCCGATTTGCTGATTCTCGACGAACCCACAAGTGGCATGGATCCCATCGGAACACGACAGATGAAGGATATTATCTGCACGCTGGCCGGAAGGGGCAAGACTGTCCTGTTGTCCAGCCACCTCCTGGCGGATGTGGAAGACGTGTGTGATCGCGTGTGCATCCTGTATGGCGGAGTGGAACGTGCCAAGGGGCCGATTTCCCAGTTGCTCGCCAAGAGCGACCTGACGCAGTTGACTACGGGGCGGCTGGACGAAGATGCCATCGAGAAGATTCGCAATATCGTGGAGCAGGCAATAGGCGAAGAGGTGGATGTGTCCACGCCTCGCGACAAGCTTGAGTCATTGTTCCTGCGAATAGTCGAAGATGCCCAGACACAGCGTCTCAGTACCGGTGGAGCCTTGGATGGCGGCAAAGTTGCTGAGTTCCTCAGGCATGGTGACGAGCAGCCCCAAGGCAAGCAGGTTATCTCTCAATTGGTAGATGGCAGTGTGGCTGAGGAAGAGGAAATAGATCAGGAAACCCAGGCCGCCCAAGCGGAATCTGCCGCACAGGTAGAGGCCGATGCTGCTGAGCGGGCGAAGTCGGTCGAGGCGGTGGTTGATAACCTCGTGGAGACCACACGTCCCAAACTTCCGTCCGAAACCACGCCGGCGCCTGATGCCCAGGCGAAACCAGCCGGCGATGCCGATAGCGGATTCATCGAGGGGCTTATACAGGCCAACGATGATGAGGAGCAGCAATAATGCTGACCACGCTGTCTATTGCTCGCCAGACTTTTGCCCAGTGTGTCAGGATGAAAGTGGCAGTTGCCTTCATCGTCCTTATGGGCCTATCTCTGCTTGCGCTGCCGGTGGTGATGACGGGCGATGATACGCTAGCTGGGCAGATCAGGGCTTTCCTTGCGTATTCAACCGGTATGGTGGGGACGCTGCTTAGCCTGATGACCGTATTTGTAGGGGCCTCGCTGGTTTCAAATGACATTCGCGACAAGCAGATATTCATGCTCGTGGTCAAGCCTGTTGCCAAGTTTGAGTACGTGATCGGAAGGTGGCTTGGGCTGGCGGTGCTCAACGTGATGTTGATAGCGGTGGCGGCAGTCGCGATAAACATTACAGTTCACTACATGAGTTCCAGGCAGGAAACGAAGATAGGTAGGGTTAGCGTTGCCGACCGCCTCGCTGTTGAAACCGAGGTTATGACTGCACGCAAGAAGATCGGTCCCGATATTGACCATGCTGCGGTCCAGGCCGCCGTTACGAAACGTATACGGGCATTGAGTGTCGAGGGGCAGTTGGAATCCGCTCTGGATTCACTGATGGCCAAGGCGGGGGACAACAGAGAACAAGCCAAGATGATGCTCCAGGCGAAGCTCTTCCAGGACGAGATGGCGGGGCTTCAGTCCGTAGCCGGCGGAAAATCGCGCAAATGGACATTCTCCAATGTGCATGCTGCCGAGAGTGAGATGAAAGGTGCTGCCAAGGTCATCTCGGTGCAGAAGCCTGCTCAGGATGGTACAGCCAAGGGCCTCGGGCCCATTGTCGTGGTGCTTCAAGTAGACAAGTTGCTGGCAGGTAGTCTGTTCCCCCGCAGGCCGGTGGTTGTGAACGGTGCCGATGCCAGGGTCGGTCGCCGTCAGAAGGACATCCTGTTTCAGGTGATGTTTCCAGGCAACACCACAGATGCTCGAGTGCTGAGTCTTTCAGCAGGCAAAGAGGTTGAGTTTGGCGTCATTCCGGTCATCCAGTTCAGTTTTACTCCGCAAGCCACAGGCGGCGAGTCGATCAAGGAACTGAATGCGAAATGGGTTATATCAAACAACAAGGGTGACAGATTCGTCTTTCCCAACCCCAGAGCTGGCTACAAGGTTCGTCGCAAGGCCACGCTAACGTTTACATCCAGAGCGATCGGCACGGATGGCCAGATAACGGTGGAACTGTTCAACGAGTCCAAGTCCGGCGTTAATCTGAAATCCGAAGATACGTACATTCTGTATTCGGTTGGTGGCTTCGATGCTAATTTCATTCGCGGAATGTTGCTTCTTGCCTGCCAGGTGACGTTCGTGGCGGCCGTCGCGGTATTCGCCGGGAGCTTCGTATCTTTCCCGGTGGCATGCCTGTTGTGCATGTCGCTTTTGCCATTCTCGCTGGCCCGGGAGTTTGTGAGTGATGCGGTGTCCTCGCCGGATAGCGTGGTGACGTTTGTGGGTTATGTTGTGAACGGACTTATGCGGGTGCTTTTGCCTGATTTTGCCAATACCATGCCGGGTGCCCGCTTCGTGAACGGCGATGTTATTTCCTGGGTTTCGGTGGGCGATACGGCTTTGCTGGATATTGGAATACGTGGCGCGGCTGCCCTGTTGCTGGCGTGTGTGATTTTCTATCGTCGCGAGCTGGCTCGCGTGCAGGTATAGTTAATTTGTCCGAGCGAAATGATGCGGTATAGCTTTGGCATAGTAATAGAAAGGGTTGTTGATGGCGTTGCGTCCTGAGAGATTGCGATGGGTATGGTTGATATTGGCGCTTGCCGCGCTTGCGGGTGCGAGCTTCGTGCGCGATTCCTTGACCATCGTCGCCAAAGAGAACAAACTCACCAGTGATGACTCTGTGCTGGAGCAACATCCGGAGATGGCTCTGGCAAGGGTAGCTCCCGGCGGTCTGCGTCCACTTCTGGTGAACTACTTCTGGATTCGTTCGCAGCAATTGCACCAGGACGGGCAGCATTTCGACGCGATGCAACTGGCCGATATAATATGCAATCTTCAGCCGCGTTTTCCGAGTGTTTGGGGGTTCCAGTCGTGGCAGATGGCGTGGAATATTTCAGTAACCACGCATACCCCGGAGGAACGTTGGCATTGGGTCAGCCGCGGTATCGAACTTCTGCGGGACAAGGGTATCCCACTGAATCCGCATGCACTTTTGCTCTATAAGGACCTCGGATGGATATTCGCCGCCAAAATGGGCGACGGTACCGATGAGATGCATCGCGTTTACAAGGCACGCTGGGCATATGAATTCCAGAAACTGTTGGGCTCTCCCGTGCAGAAGAAATCTGCCGACTTGCTGGCGGCCTTCAAGCAAATTGTTGACGCTCCCGTTGACAAGAATTTAGCGCGTCGCGGTAGAAATCCCATCCAGGCCGACAAGCTTGCCGAACTCATTAAGGATCCCGCCATCGCCGGCTATGTAGAGCGACTGAAGGCGAATAACACTGCTGTCCAGGAAGGTACCGACGAAGAGCGTGACGATCGCAACATTGAGATAGATGAATCACTGCTTGCTGCCTATAGCCGATACAGTATCGATCCGGCGGTGACTCAAGTTCGTATACGTCTGCCGCAGTATACTGACGAGCGTGATCGAAAGTTGTGGATGGTTATCAACAATCCGAAGTTTGCCGCACCCCGTGCCAAGTTGTTGGCGTTTGTGCGGGCACAAATCTTGTGGAACGTCTATAAAATGGATCCCGCGTTCATGTACAAGATGATGGAGGATGTCGGGCCTATAGACTGGCGTCATGTGTGGTCCCACGGGATGTACTGGTCGGCATATGGTACGTATATTTGCAGGGATCAGACCAGCAAGAAGATCGATTGGCTCAATACGGATCGAACGCAGTTGAACTGTCTGAAGTACCTCACATTCCTCGGCCGCATGGTTTACATGGAGAATCTGTCCAACGAAACCCAGCCGGAAATTCGCATGTTCCCGGACTGGCGATTCATGGACGCCACGCATGATGAGTTCTTTCGTCTAGGTAAGCTTGCCGCAGAAGCCCGCAATAGGGAGTTCAAGAAGAATTCGTTTGCTGCCGGGCACATAAACTATATCGCTAATGCGATAGCTTTGCTGGTGAGTGCGGACCGCTATGACAAGGCGAGGACGTATATCAAGTGGGTTCGGGAGAACTACGGTAAGACGAAGGATCAGTGGGCGATTGACGATCCTGAAGAGTTCGTTTTGTACAAGTACAGGAAGGATCCGACACCGATCCCGCGAATGGCTCAGGCGTACATGTCGGCATCGTTGCAGAGAACGTTCATTGCAATGCTGAGCGGCAACGAGGAACAGATGAATCGCAAACTCGCCTTCGCGAGAAAGGTGTACAAGGCATATCACACTGGCGCCCGCAAAAGCAAGCGTCTCCGCCTTCCGCCAATATCCAAGATGGGAGCGGATGCACTGTGGGAACTTCTGGTTGCGCCGCAGAGAGCGGGTTACAGGATACATCCTCAGGATTGCGCCGCGCTCTACCGGATGGTTTTAGAGAGATGGCCCGAGGTCGCAGCGTATGTGTATCGGCCTGCTACGCGAAGATTGCGCCCGCGATACGAGTTTGCCAAGATGGATTTCGACAAGTTGTTCCCAAAGCCAGCGGGATACGATGCGAACATACGGAAGGTTGACCGTGCAGTGCAGAAGTGGCGATCGGGCAGGAGGCGACCTGCCATATCGCTCCCGGCGCAGTAGCGATTGTCAGAGTGTAACTCTTCACCCATCATCGCTTCGGGCAGGTAGCGGGAGGAGTTGATGCTGATTCGACAAGAACGTCGGCCCTTTTGGTGAAAATCTCGACAAAATATGAAATAGAGGTGTTGCACAGAGCGATTTTCCGCATTATTGCAAATCTCGTAAACGTAAGTATCTATTTTGATTCAGATTGCAACGAAATGCAAAACCGCGAGCGTTGTCCAAAACACGCAAAGAACGCAACGGTTTTGGTAGTTTGTTGCGTGTTTCAGGCCGCCTGCAAAATTCCGGACCCAATCGCATGCAGCGTTTTAGCCATCAGCGGTCAGTATGTTAGTATGTGACTGCACGCCGGCTTGTGGTGAAGAGTGCTTGTGGCAAGGCGAATCGCACCTGCGTGCTTGCCTTTGCGGCTACAGTATTGCAGATGGCAGAAGAGTTACGTCAGAGTTATGCAGATGGAATACACAAGGCGTCGGCCGCTATGGTCGACGCCTTGTCATTACGCATTTTCGATAGTTGGGTTCAGCTTTCCGGTTTTTCGGGCGGGGCTATCATAACGCAGTTCCTGCCGGCAGCTTTGGCGAGGTAGAGTGCTTCGTCTGCTTTTTGAATTAGCGTGTCGGCATCGACGCACGCTGTGCCTTGTCTGGCGACTACACCCACCGAGATTGTCACTTCCAGCTCGCCATCTTCGATCTGAATAGGTTTACCTGCAAGGGAGTTTCTCAGTCGCTCGGCAATATCAGCACCGAATGTTTCATCGCAACGCGGCAGAACTATAAGGAACTCCTCGCCACCATACCGGGCGAATCCGTCATACGGTCTGACGCTCTGTCGCATGCGATTTGCGGTTTCCCGCAAGACTGCGTCGCCGGCTTGGTGCCCGTATGTGTCATTGATTTTCTTGAAGTAGTCAAGGTCAGCCATGATTACAGCGACTGATGTACCGTTGCGTTCTGCGCGGCTTAGTTCCATATTAAGTATTTCGAGGATTGCACCGCGATTCCACAGGTTGGTGAGAGCATCCTTGGTGGCTTGTTCCCGCAGCGATTCTCTGGCTTCGATCAGCTCTGTCTGTAGATCGAGGATTCTTTGCGCGGCATGCAGGCGTACTTCCAGTTCGCGTTCATCTATCGGCAGATGGATGCAGTGATCTGCTCCGGCGTGAATTGCTTCTTGAGTCTGTACGTCATTGGCTTTGTCGGCGACGAGTATGATGTAGGTATAGTCTTGCCCTCGCAGCTTTCGCACCTTGCGGCAAAGATCGGATATGTCGTTACTGCCGAGAGCGAAGTTGATGATTGCCATATGCGGGGCGTTGTCCTTCTTGAGGATTCGCCACGCTTGACCAGCATCATCGGCGCACATTGCCTGATATCCACACTCGCCTGATTTTCTGGTTAGCATGTCATTTATCGAGCCATCGAAACCGGCCAGTAGTACTGTCTGCGATGAAGCGATGGGAGCCGGTGCGGACGTGGGTGCCATCGCTGTTGTCCGTTTGGCTTTGCCCGCTCGTGCCCGCTCGTAGCATCGTACGATTTCGCTTCGGCATGCAAGTTGTTCGCTAGGATGGTTTTCCAGTACTTTCTTGAATTCGGTGATGTTTTCCATGAATACATCCACCAAATCCGGATCGAACTTCTGGCCTCGCTCACTCTTGATGTGTTCGATGATTTGCTGCATTTTCCAGGCGGGTCGATATACGCGATCGTTGCTGAGAGTGTCGAATACGTCCGCGAGGCACACAATTCGTCCCATTATGTTGGTATCTTTGCCAACAAGACCAAGAGGATATCCTTTACCGTCGAATCTCTCGTGATGTTGAAGCGCGATGATAGCTGCCGCCTTTAATATGCTTTTGCGCGAACCCCTGAGCATATGGTAACCCGCCCTGGTATGCGTCTTCATTATCTCGAGCTCTTCTTCTGTGAGTTGTCCGCGGTTGTGAAGGATCGCATCGGGAATACTCACCTTGCCCACGTCATGCATGGGGGCGGCCAGGTGTATCATGTCGGTTTGTGCTTCACTGAGTCCGGCTTTGGTTGCGAGCAGGTAAGATAGCTCTGCCACTCGCATCACGTGTGAACCGGTTTCCTGGCTTCGTGCCTCAACGATTTCT
The DNA here is from genome assembly GCA_965369385.1 of uncultured Phycisphaerales bacterium. Classification (GTDB taxonomy): domain Bacteria; phylum Planctomycetota; class Phycisphaerae; order SM23-33; family SM23-33; genus CBDUQP01. The sequence continues at coordinate 5,289 of CBDUQP010000087.1, read as the reverse complement.
GCGAGCTTGAAGATTATTTCGCTTTGTGCGTCAATAATTCCACCGGCTGGCGATGGCGTGTTGGTATCAACGATGAACCCATCGGGAGTTGGAGACTGCTGGATGGTCTTCCGGAGAAGATCAACCTGCATGGCGATATCATCCTTCAAGTCCTTGTTGACCAGCTCTGCATTTGCCGGCTGCATGACAACCGGTTTGACAGAGTTTTCCAGCATATTGTTCGACAACGTTTCGGACATACTTACGTCTCCCTCGAATCTTGTTTTCACGCCAGCTTACTTCACGGGTTGTGGAAGGGCAGCGCGGGCGTCATGTTGTTCTCTGGATATTCATTAGAGCGACGGTCGCACTGAGGAGCATACCAGCCATCGTTATTGCATTGTGGGTGTGACGTATTCTGCTCACGAGGCGTGACGGTTCACGCTTCTCGCAAAGCAGCGACTGTTTCTGTACATCTTGTGCCGAGATATATTGAGTTGCAGGACAGTCGTTCTAAAGCGAGTTGTCCGCACCCAAGCCCGGTTTTGTTATCGGCATAGACTGTGGGAGGCTTAATGAATCGCCAACCCTCTTTGCTATTTGATGCTATCAAAGCGCAGAGATGGATTGCCATTAGATCGCGACATGAAGGGAAGATGATCCGGAAAACGATCAAAAGGATAGGAAAGAGCCCATTTTGGTGAGATTCTTACACTGCCGAGAATTCTGCAGGCTGCCGTCACGACCACAAAGATTGTTTCATTATTCTATCGCGGAATATGGAAATGCCGGGCATATATAGGGTTATAGCCTTAGGCGATTTACCTTAGGCGATAGTCGCACACACTCGCAGACCGAGCTTGTTCGCTTCAGTCGTATTGTGACACAAGCCAAACGCCACGCCCTCCAGAATTGCCCGCACAACATGACTCCGTGTGGTGTTCAGTGACAGGCCGAGCAGCGTGCCTTGGGCGCGGCTGGCCCATATGGGGGCTCGCTCGCCCATCATGTAGGGAAGAAATAGCAGTTTGTCGGCGCCTGGCTGGACTTTCGCCGCTTTGGCGAGTGAGGACGTCGTAAATACTCCGGCCGACACGCTTAGTGGAGCGTGTCGGCCGGATAGGACGGGTCAACATGAGGAACTTATCATTTGACTGGCTATTTTTTGTTCTTCTCTTCGCGCATTTTGCGGCGGCGCTCGATGATCTCTTCGGCGATGCTATTGGGAACTTTGGCGTACCTGCTCATTTCCATGGTGAAGGTGGCCATGCCTTTTGACAGGCTGCGAATTACCGTTGCGTAACCGAACATATTGGCCAGAGGCACTTCGGCGTTGATGACTGCATACATGTCGCGAGCTTCGGTAGACAGTACAATTCCGCGTCGGCTGTTCAGGTCGCCCACCAGTGAGCCCTGGTAGTCGGCGGGGGTCTCGATCTCTACGGTCATGATCGGTTCCTGCAGGCAGGGCTTGGCTTTCTTGAATGCTTCCTTGAATGCCGCGACAGCCGCGATCCGGAACGCCATTTCGCTTGAGTCAACGTTGTGGTACGAACCATCATCCAGCGAGACCTTGCATCCGACGATTTCATAACCGGCCAGGGGCCCTTCGGTCATTGCCTGGACGAAGCCCTTTGAGACGGCGGGGATGTACTCTCGTGGGATTTTGCCGCCGGAGATATTATCTTCGAATTCGTAAGGATCAGAGGCATCGTCGGGAAGTGGGCTAAGGACACCAACAATGTGTGCGAACTGGCCGGAACCGCCGGTCTGTTTCTTGTGACGGTAATTGTATGCTCCATCGGCGGTGGGGGCTTCTCGATAGCTCACGTTGGGTGCGCCCACTGTCACATCGGCTTTGTATTCACGGCGCATTCGTTCGACATAGACATCGAGGTGCAGTTCGCCCATTCCGGCGATGATGGTTTCACCGGTTTCGGGATCAGAACTTACGCGGAAGGTGGGGTCTTCCTTCATGAACCGGTTGAGGGCTTTGCCCATACGGTCCTGGTCCTGCGAGCTCTTGGGTGTTATCGCCAGCGAGATAACGGGCTCTGCGACGAAGATGCTCTCAAGTGAGTAGTTTACGCCGTGTGAGCAGAAGGTGTCGCCGCTGGCACAATCGACACCAACAAGAGCCACGATATCGCCGGGCTCAGCCTGTTCGATCTCTTTGCGGTCATCGGCATGCAGGCGGACAATACGCCCGATTCGCAGCATTCTGTTGGTACGAACATTGTTATACTGCTTCCCCTTTGTGAGTGTGCCCTGATAAACGCGGACATAGCTCAACTGGCCGAATGTTTCGTCGACGATCTTGAACGCCATCGCCACGAGTGGGGCATCGCTGTCGCATACGAGGGGTATTTCGGCACCTTCGTTATCGTGATCGCGGGCGAAGGCGGTTTTGTCCAGCGGGCTTGGCAGGTATTTTACAACGCCGTCAAGTACGGTCTGTACGCCTTTGTTCTTGAATGCCGAACCCAGCATTACCGGAACGATTTCGCGGTTGATGGTGGCACTGCGGATTGTGTCTACGATGAGCTGTTGGTCGATTTCTTCCTCTTCGAGGAGTTTTTCCATGAGTTCATCGTTGAACATACTGATGGCGTCGAGCATTTCGTCGCGTGCAGCTTTGGCGGCTTCGGCATATTCTGGGCTAATCGGCGAGCAGACTATCTTTTCGCCATTTGTACCATCGAAGGTGAGAGCCTCCATGGCTACCAGATCGATCACGCCCACGAAGTCATCTCCGGCTCCAATAGGTATCTGGATGGGAACTGCATTCAGCCCGAGCTTCTCGGCCAGGTCCTGAATAACGCGTTCGGAATCTGCTCCTGTCCGGTCCATCTTGTTGATGAAGGCGATTCTCGGTACGCGGTAGCGTTTCATCTGGCGATCGACGGTAACGGACTGGCTTTGCACGCCGCCAACGGCGCACAGGACCATAATGGCACCGTCCAGCACGCGCAGCGAGCGTTCCACTTCAACGGTGAAGTCAACGTGTCCTGGCGTATCGATGAGGTTGATGCAGTGCTCGTTCCAGTCAATATGGGTAGCAGCCGAGGCGATCGTGATTCCACGTTCACGCTCAAGTTCCATGAAATCCATGGTAGCTCCGCCATCGGCATTGCCATGGTGCACTTCCTGCATCCGATGAATTCGCCCGGCATAGAAAAGCATCCTCTCGCTCAGGGTAGTCTTACCCGAATCGATGTGTGCCGAGATGCCGATATTACGAATTGTGCTGAGCCTCTTCATGATTTCCTCTAAATCTGCAAATCGCCCTTGATGGGCCATGCTGTATTCCTGGTCGTTGGCTTAGGAAGGCTGGTTTTGCCGGAAGGTTTGGTCCGCCCCGGTCCTGTGGGACCGGTGAGTGTTTGGCTCGGGGCGGTTGGCGCCCCTTGCCGACGTGTTATCGTTGCAAGAGAATCACCACCGCTACTTCTTGGTGTTCTATAAGCCTATTGATTATCATAGTTAGTCCTCCCTGATACGGGAATCGAGGAGTATACCACAGTTTTCGGCTTACGGGCAAGAATTTGTTTAACTTTTGTGGTCGCTGATCGCCAATGTTTGGCTTTCGGATTTTGCAGGCCCGCTCAAGAGCAAAATGCCGGCCGTGCTAGTACTCTGTCCCACGAATAATGACCGATGGCAACCTGCCAGTAGTAACTGGCAGGCAAGAACCTATGAAGACTTAACACCCATCAGTTTCGCCGGTACAAAGAACTAGCGGGGGCGTTCTCTGGTGGCCCGGCGGTGGTTCTGGTCAGAATTCCACACCTTTCTGTGCGGCGATACCCGTGTCCATGCCGTGCTTTACGCAGGCAATGCTTGAGACGGTGTCGGATGCAGCAATCAGGGACGGTGTTGCGCCACGCCCAGTGAGGCACAGTATCATATCGGCGGGCGCAGCCGACAGTATTTCGATCGCTTCAGCATCGTTGATCAGCCCGTGGGCGACTGCCACACATATCTCGTCCAGAACGATCACGTCCCAATTGCCCGACGTGATCTCGCGATTTGCGATTGCCAGGCACTTTTGGGCCGCTTGTTTGTGTTCGGCGTATCGAGGGCTTTCGGGCTTGGGAATAAAACCACGTCCGCACTGCTCGAACCGGACATTGTCGAAACGTTCGAAAGCGGCGAGTTCGCCGGTGGAATCGTCATTCTTGGCGAATTGAAGGATGAAAACGCGCAGATTGTGCCCTGCGGAGCGAAGGGCCAGGCCCATGGCAGCGGTTGTCTTGCCCTTCCCGTCGCCTGTAATAAGCAGTATTCGTGGTTTGTCTGCCAAGGTTTGTCTCCGATGCGTAAGTCCTTTAGTATTTTGTATCAGGGCAGCCTGCAAGGCAAGTAGATTCGCAGCGATTGGAATAGCGATGCGTGCTTCCAAGTGCCTGGTTTTGGATCGTTGGCTTTCGGCGAATAGCGAATATAGGTATTTGGTACGAGGTGTTGCAAGATTTGCTGATTGGTCTTGCATTCGAATTGAGTATTGTGTTTTGGGCTCGCAAATATATTGCTACGCTGCGGGCTCATAGTGTTTGGAGCTGTTTGCGTCACTTGGTAGGATGTTGTCTTATTCGTCAATTAACATGATCCTGGCTTGGGTTTTCTGCGTGGTTGCGTGGCTGCGGGTCGGCTTCGATAGATGATTTTGGAGAATGCTATGTTTGAAGTACCAACCGATAGTGCTGTTCAGGATGCCTACAAGGCAGCCAAAGACAAATACGCCCAACTGGGTGTGGATACGGATTCTGCCGTCAAAAAGCTTGAGACAGTTGCCGTCTCGCTGCATTGCTGGCAGGGCGATGATGTTGGCGGCTTCGAAAACGACGAGGGTCTGACCGGTGGCGGGATCATGACTACGGGTGCGTATCTGGGAAAGGCCAGGGGGCCTATTGAACTTCGCCAGGATCTCGACAAGGCCCTTGGCCTCATACCCGGTAAGCATCGCGTGAACGTGCATGCCCTTTACGCCGAAACCGGCGACAAGAAGGTGGATCGCGACGAACTGACGCCGGAGCATTTTGCCGGATGGGTCCAGTGGGCAAAAGACAATGGCATGGGGATGGATTTTAATCCGAGCTTCTTCTCGCACCCGAAGGCTGCTGACGGTTTCACGTTGTCAAGCCGGGATGAGGGTATCCGCCGGTTCTGGGTGGATCATGGTATCGCGTGCCGCAAGATCAGCGAATATGCCGGCCGCGAGCTTGGCAGCCCATGCGTTACGAACGTGTGGATTCCCGATGGATATAAGGATACGCCGGTAGATCGCAAGACACCTCGTGAGATATTGAA
>CBDUQP010000086.1:0-15794 GCA_965369385.1 uncultured Phycisphaerales bacterium | reverse complement strand
AGAAGCGCTATCTCGCTGGGTTTGGGTCTTGTGGTACTTGCGAGTCTGTTGCGTGCGGGCATGGGGATTTCGTACAAGTGGGGAGAGATGTCGGGTGCGATGAAGTTCGGAGTTCTGGCGATAAACGGCGTTATCTGGATGGTGGCGGGATTGTCTTATAAGGTGATCGCTGAACGGGGGAAGGGCAATTGGACGCCAAAGGTAGGCTTGTATAGTTTGTTGTCTGGCGGTCTGGTGTGCGGTATAGTCGGCTGCATGATGTTGGCATTGAGCTACGGAGAAGCCAGTGTGGTGCTGCCGATATCACAACTGAGTTTCCTGGTCACTGCGATTATCGGAGCTATTTTCCTGCGAGAAGTGATCACGCGTCGCAAGTTGGCGGGCATAGGCTTTGCGTTACTGTGTATAGTGTTTATGGCATTGCCCAAACTATTAGCAATGAGCGACTGACGACCTTGCAGTACTGAGCTGCTAAAGAAATGAGTAACGAATCCAGAAATGATCTGATTCGCATAGGCCTTCGCCTTCGTCATGCCAGAAAGGCTCTTGGTCTGACTCTCGATGTGCTGGCAGGGCGAACGGGACTTTCCAAGGGGCTGCTGTCGCGAGTAGAAAACTTTCGCGCGGTGCCTTCGCTGCCGGTGCTGGCCGGCATCTGCCAGAGCCTGAACTTGGATATGGGCGATGTGGTAAAGGGTATCGGTGTTGATGAGACCGCGCCATACACCTTGGTTCGCCTGGACGATCGAGAGGTAATCCAGCGCGAGGATTCGGTTGGGTTCATTTACGAGTCGATGGTTTCCCGTTCGCTGGACCACACGGTATTCGAATCGTTCATGCTGACCGTTGAGCCGCATGCCAAGCGAAAACCGGTCACCGCAGAAGGCCACCAGATGATCTTTGTGCTCGAAGGTGAGGCGGATTTCAAATTGGGGCTCGATACCATAGCACTGGGCAAGGGAGATACGATCTTCTTTGACGGGCGGATTCCCCACGTTATGCTGAATCACGGCAGCAAAAATGCCAAGTTTCTGGCGATCTATCTTCTCAACAAAGAGAGAACTCTCAAATAGCGTGATCTTGCATGTCGCCTTGGGCGGAATGTGGAATACCCAGGCCGCGGGAGAAGTTGATGCTGATTCGACAAAAACCTCGGCCCTTTATTGAGAAAATGTGAAATAGAGGTGTTGCACAAGCTGTTTTTTTACAGTATTGCAAATTTCATAAACGTAAGTATCTATTTTGAGGGGGATTGCAACGAAACGCAAAATCGCGAGCGTTGTCCAAAAGACGCAAAATACGCAACGCTTTTGGAAGTTTGTTGCGTGTTTCAGGCCGCCTGAAAATTTTGGACCAAATCGTATGCAGCGTTTTGGCCATCAACGGTCAATATGTAAGTATGTGACTGTGCGCCGATTTATCGCGAAGTGTGCTGTTTGTGCGAACGCGAAGCGCACGTACATGCTTGCCTTCTCCCGGCCACAGTATTGCGGATGGGTGAAGAGCTATGTGCTCGCTTCGGTGTGTTGGGTTTACCGGCGAGTCTGGCGGGCGAAATCTCTGGGGCATGTGCCTGCGTGACGCCGAAAGAGTCGCGTGAAGTATGCGGGATTGTCGAAGCCTACCTGCCTGGCGACCTGGCCGACCGACATCTGCGTCTCCCTCAGCAGTGTTCGGGCTCGCTCCACGCGCAACGTGTTGATGTATGCCAGCGGCGAGATGCCGTAGCTGTTTCTGAACACCCGGCACAAATGCTCATAGCTGCATCCGAGCTTAGCCAACTCGGTTTGTATGGAAGGAACCTCGCTCACCGGCAGCGATGCCATCTCCTGGAGCATCTTTCGCACGGCGGAAGGCAAATCTCGCGAGCCGACATCCACCGGAGCGGCCGCATCTACGTCCAGCAGTTCCACCAGCAATTGCAGCAATATGGCGCGTGAGAGGCTCCTGCCGTGTTTTCCGCCGAAGTTCCACGCCTCGTCCAGCTTGCCGTGGAGCTCGGATACAAGCTCATCATTATGAATATGCCCACATATTCCGCCTTGGGGGACGAACTCGGGCGGATGGTGATAGAGATCTTCCATAGCGGCTGCGGGGTGGTATGTCATCATGGGGACATCCTTTGTATCGCCCTGCCAAATCCAGTCGAAGTGAACCCAGCACCGTCTCCCTTGTCTGCCGACTAGAGCATTCCCAACGCAATCGTGGCGTTCGAGCTGTCTGCGGCTTCGGCTGTCTGTGTCAGAGGGCATCGACAATGCTATGGCATTGCCTGCTTCGCCTTCGTTGTCAGCCTTGCGGTCGCCGACGCTCCTTCGGCTACGATTGCGTTGGGAGTGCTCTAACATTGAAGACGTGTGCCAATGGCCGGGCGGTATGATCGCAAACCATGGAGCATCGCGGGCGACCTGCTGGGAGGCTATTTCCAGTGAAAACTCTCCCCCAAGAAACAGTACCAGCTCATGATCGTAGATAACGCGCAGAGGTTCCACCCATCCGCTTCTGGTAGACCGGTGTCCGACATTTCTTGGACACGGCGATATTCTATCCAACCATTCAGGCATAGCGACGTGCACCTTTCTGGCTCCAATATATCAGTTTTGTGCCTATATTGTCAAGAATGTGCTCTTGTTCATCCTTCGGAGATAGTACATCATTCAATATGCTGGGATCGCGATTGTTTTGTAATAATATCACTTATGTGCGTGCAGCACAGAGGAGTTTGCCATGCAGGCAAGAGCACTTATTTGCGACAGTAACCAGAAATTCACCATATCCGACGTGACCCTGCCGGAGCCCGCTGCCGGGCAGGTCGCCATTCGCTGCTTGCAGTCGGGCGTGAGTATCGGTACGGAGCTTGCCCTCGCAAAGAACAAGATAAGCTGGGGACCTTACCCGCTCTGTCTCGGATATCAGGCCGTTGGCATAGTCGAGCAGCTCGGCGAATCGGTCAGTGATTTGGCAGTGGGTGACAAGGTCTACTACCGCAGCAATGAATCGCTCATCCTCGCCGATGGAACCGATGTGTCGCTCGTCTCGGGAGCGCATTGCAGCCACGCTGTTTCGACGGTCGACGGGGATTATCCTGCGGTTCGTTTGCCGGCGGGAATTGCTGACGATGCGGCTGCGATGTTTGTGATGCCTGCGGTGGGTTTGTATGGAGTGGACATGGCCGGGCCCAAAATGGGCGATGTAGTTGTGGTCAACGGTGCGGGAATGATCGGTCTTGGAGTTGTCTCCGCCGCCAGCCTTCGCGGGTGTTTCGTTATCGCGATAGACATTGATGATGCGCGATTGAAGGTCGCCGGCAAGCTGGGCGCAGATGTTCTTATCAACGCCGCCAGTCAGAATGTCCTGGAAGAAGTGCAGAAGATTGCACTCGATGGTGCGGATGTGGTACTGGAATGCTCAGGTATCCCGGCATGCATAAACAGCAGCGTGGAGTTGTGCCGTCAGTATGGAAAATTTGTGTGGCAGGGTAACTATGGCGAAAGCCCGGTTGAACTGAGCTTCCTTCCGGCTCATAATCGCCGTCTTACGATGTTCTTCCCATGCGATGATGGGCTCGTGCCTTGCAGGCGCGCGGTTCTCAAGAACATGGCCTCCGGCGCACTGCCCTGGCAGGAAGTTATCACGCATCACATTCCTTGCGCCGAGGCGCCTGGTTTCTATACGGAGATTAATACGGGAAAGACAGATGGCATAATCGGTGCCACCCTACAATGGCATGACGCATAACCCAAAGAACAAGAGAGTACTCATGAGCAATATACTGATAACGGGAACAAGCGGACTGATCGCTGGCGCGTTGGCGCAGTCACTGGCGAAGTCACACAACGTAGTCTGCATGAGCCGTCGCGAGCACGAGACCGATCTGCCGTTCGTGAAGGGCGATTTTGCCAGCGATGACGACTTGAGCAAGCTGGACGATTATCCCATCGATATAGTTATTCATCTGGCGGCCGTCACGGGTGGATGCAAGGAACGCGACGGAGTAATGGTTAACTGCGAAGGCACGCGAACCCTCATGCAATACTGCATCGCGCGTGGTGCTCGGAAGTTTGTGCTGGCCAGCTCCATAGCATTGGTGGGCATGCAGAGCATTAAATTCCGGCCGCTGGAAATGCCGATCCCGGACGATCATCCGTGTTTGGATCGCGATGGGTATGGCATGTCCAAATACCTGATGGAAGAGATCAGCAAGTATCTCCATCGTCAGTATCCGGATATTGATGTGCTTAACCTGCGGCTGGCATCTGTGCCTGCGCCCGATGATATGCCTCCCAAGGCCGAGCCTCGCGAGATTCACCAGTGGACGCTGGGGGCAATAACGGTTCTGTCTCTCGAAGATAGCATTCGTGCCTTCACGTTGGCGGCCGACAAGGCGCAATCGCCGGGTGTGCGGACAATGAACATATGCCCGCGTCGCGCGTGGGTGGCTGTACCGATTGTGGAGATTCTTGGTCCGTGGTATGGTGACGATGTGGACTTGTCGTACTATGGGCAACCCGGCCATGAATACGATAGTGCTTTTATGACTGACCTTGCGAAAGAATATCTGGGCTTCGAGGCGTAAAGACCCAGTAGTTATCAGATTTACAGATGTGCCCGCCGGCAGTGTGAACTCTTCGCACTGCCGGCGTTGCATTGCCACACATTGTGCATTCGATCATTGTGTTCATCTAAGGTGTCCGCTCGGAGCAGGTGGGCGGTAGGCTAGACGCCAATGTGCCCGTCATTGCAGCCAGCGGACACAGCCATCATGACGCAGCCAGTTGATACGCCCTTGGCGATACCGATGCCTTCCTCCAGAAACCTTTCGGACTCGATAATCTTGTGAACACAATTCGTGTCATCGTCGAGGCGTAAACATTCCCGCGTTACCACCCGTCTGGCCGAATTTCAGCCACATCTCTCGGGACGTAATGCCTAAGGACTAAGTGATTAGTGCTTGGGCAGGATGATTTTACCTGAGAAAAACGCGAGCGCACCTCAAGAATGGGCTTGCAGATTTGTCCTGCCGACATCACAATCACGCAACCGGAGCAGTGCAGCCCGAGTTTTACTTGTGAGTTGGTTGCCGATGGCAACGCCTTGGAGATGCAGAATGAATTATCTTGATCGCAGAAATGTTGTTGATGGCGTCGATGGTTTGAAGATGGACCTGGAGTACTGGCAACAGCGATTCAGCAGCCAGATCGAATTTGCCCAAGGTTTATGCCAATTGAATCCGGGCAAGAAATCGCAATTCACCAAGTTGATTGCCAAAGCCCACCAAGCCGTGCAGGACGCCATAAGCAGCGGGAATCCGTCAAAGCTCCAGCAGACCGTCAAGCAGGCTGAAGAGATCATGGCTCCCATAGGCAAGGTTGCCAAGAAATACACAATCCGTTGTGCGGGGCATGCCCATATCGATATGAACTGGATGTGGTCCTGGCCGGAGACTGTTGCGATCACCAACGATACTTTTACCACCGTTTTGAAGCTCATGGACGAGTTTGACGATTTCTGCTTCTCGCAAAGCCAGGCATCCGTTTATGAAATCGTGCGGAAATACAATCCGCCAATGTTCGAGCAGATTCGCAAGCGCGTAGCTGAGGGACGTTGGGAAGTGGTGGGTGCCAACTGGGTGGAGGGTGACAAGAACCTCGCATCCGCCGAGAGCCTCGTACGCCACGCGATGTACACACGCCAGCTTATGAGTGAAGTGTTCGATCTGAAACCGGAAGATGTTCCCGTGGACTGGGAACCTGATACTTTCGGCCATGCTGCCACGATCCCCACCATCTTTGCCGGTGCGGGTGTAAAGTATTACTACGCCTGTCGTGGTAACCAGTTCGACAAGCCTGCATTGTTCTGGTGGCAGTCGCCTGACGGTTCGCGCATCCTTGTGGACATGGACAGCGCAATTGACTCGTGGTACAACGATCTGCTCGGGCCGAAGAATATCACCGATGCGCTGAATTTCTGGAAACGCACCGGGAAAATGAAGGATTGGCTTTGCGTGTATGGTGTTGGCGATCACGGTGGCGGCCCGACCCGGCGCGACCTGAAGTTCGCGCAGGATATGAACACCTGGCCCATCTATCCGAACTTCAAGTTCAGCACAACCAAGGCATTCTTTGAAGAGGCTGAAAAGCTGGGCGACGAACTGCCCGTAGTTGAGGGCGAACTGAACTTCGAGTTCACCGGATGCTATACTTCGCAGTCGGCCATCAAGAAGACCAACCGCCAGTGTGAGAACGATCTTGTGCAGGCCGAGACGGCGGCAGTGCTGGCAGAACGCATCTGCGGGCGCGAGTACCCTGCGGGCGAACTCCGCGAAGGTTGGATCAAAACGCTATTCGGGCACTTCCATGACATCCTTCCCGGTTCGGGCGTAGCCGCCACCAGCCAGTACCATCTTGGCAGGGCGCAAGAGACCCAAGCGTCTACCGGTATGATCCAGACTCTATCGTATCGCGAGATTGCCCAGCAGATTGACACCTCGTTTGCCGAGAATCGCGCGTTGCTTCGCCAGCCGAAGTCACCCGAGGCCGAATCTCGTGACTATGGCGCAGGAGTTGGGCGAGGTAGCATGGAAGGCGGCATTTCGCACGCCGGACACGCCGAAGAGAGCCCGCGTCCGATGGTGATGTATAACACCCTGGCGTGGGACCGTCGCGGTACGAGCAAGGTAACCATATGGGACAGTGGCGAGTGGGAAAAACGCAAGGACTTGCACTGGGAACAGGGCGATCCGGAAACGCATTCCTTCGTGGTTCGCATGCCCGACGGCAAGCTCGTACCGGCCCAGCGGATTGATAGCGCGTTCTATTGGAACCATCACTATATAGAGCTGGCAGTGCCGGTGGAAGTTTCCGCATTGGGCTATGGAGCGATATCCATTGAGCCCGGACAGGTTACGGATTACGTCGGCGGCGTGCAGTGCAAGACGGTCGATAGCATGTTCCGAGGCCATTTCGAAGGCGGCTGGGCGATGTCGAACGAGTTCATCGAGGTGGACTTTGACGTGAAAACCGGCGGGATCAGCAAGCTCGTCGACAAAGCCACCGGCGCCGATCTGGCAGACCCGGCCAACCCCATCGGGCTGGAATATGTGCTGGAGCGAGCAGGGCGGATGACATCGTGGCTGATTCACGATTCGGTCGAACAGTATCGCCCCAAGACCGTGGTATTCGAAGGCGTAACCGCTGGCCCGCATCTGGCATCGCAGCGCGTGAAGATGACAGTCGGCAATTCCGAGATCACCGTAACCTACACGCTTAAGGCAGGTCAGCGGTGGCTGGACGTTGACATTGATGTGATGTGGCGCGAGCACGGTAGTGAGGCGGTCGGAGTACCTTCGCTTCGGATGAACGTCCCCACCAGCCTCAATGGTGAAGATACGGTTGGCACTTACGAGATTCCGTTCGGGACTATTCAGAGAGCTTCCGATGGCCAGCAGGAAGTTCCCTCCTTGCGTTTCGCCGACGTGAGCGAAACAGGCGGCACCGGCTGCGTTGTGCTGAATGACTGCAAGTATGGCCATTGTCTTGACGGGGCAACAATGAGCGTTTCGCTCATCCGCAGTTCATATGAACCGGACCCGATGCCCGAACAGGGCCAGCACAATATCCGCATGGCACTGGCGCCTCATGGCAAGAAACTCAAGAACGCCGAAATGATTCGCATGGGTGCCGAGTTCAATCATCCGCTTCAGGTTGTGAACACCGACGTGCACACCGGCGATCTGCCCGCCCGCAGCCCGGCCGGCATCACATGCACGCCAGCCAGCGTGATTGTCTCGTCAGTCAGCAAGGCTCTGGATAGTGATGAACTGGTGGTGCGATTGTTTGAAACCGCCGGCCGAAAGGCAAACGCCAAGGTTGCTATCAGCCCGGAACTGATCGGAAAGGTTGCCAAAGCTGTAGAGGTGGATGTCCTCCAGCGTCCGGTGGCTGATTCAACGGCAAAAGCCACCGCCGGGGGGTTCACGGTGAGTGTGCCGGCCAGCGGAATCGCCACGGTCAAGCTCGCACTTAAGTAGCGACAAACGTAACGTCTGAATTACATAATATCCGTTGAAGTGTTCTACAATCGTCCCGGCATTCGTCGGGACGATTGTACGTTGTGAATGATCAGGTCTTGCGCATCCATTGTGTTGGCGTCTTGTTTGTGAATCGCTTAACTACCGTTGCGAAGTGTTGCGAGGATGAGAACTCCAGTCTGTAGGCTACATGAGTTACGGTGTGCTTCCCCGACCTGAGCAACGCCAGGCCTTGGTCCACTTTGCGGCGGAGTATATACTCTGCTGGCGGCATGCCCACTTCCCGGCGGAAACGCGCCTTGAACCATGACTCCGACAGACCGGCATGTTTTGCCACATCACAGACACGAAGCGATTCACTTATGTTCGTATGGATGAAATCCAATGCACGCTGAATGGGAATCGGCGGGCCGGTCAGTGTTGTGGGCTGAGGTGCGGAATGCGAGGATCGATCCGGCTGGAAATACGTTATCCGTATATCCAAACCACAAACGGAAGGACTGCCGCGATATATGCAGCGGTGTTGGTTACGAACAGGGCCGATGCTTGCCGCGGGTGCAGGCCGAACATGTTGGCGATGGCGACGGCCGTGATTGCTACCGGGACGAATGACTGGATGATGAATACGTCGCGCGTGATGCCGGCGACCATCGGCCAGGGTGTCAGGTAGGTGACTGCGACCAGTGCCCAACCAGCGGCCAGGCCTATGCCAAATCTGCACGCTGCCAGCGAGATTATCTGCTTCTTCAGCGGAGCCACTCGTGACAGGTGAAGGCGCAACCCTATCGAGAAGTAAGCCATCGCCGTGACCACGAAAACAAGTATATCGATGATGTGGAAATCGGCGATGGCATCGGGTCGTGGTACGTTTGATAGCGAGAGCACGATCGCCACAATCGACATTGGCATTCCGATGGCCCGCCAATTAAAGACACTCTTAACAAGGAGCTTACCGATGGAGTGGTTGGGTTTGCGTGAGGAGAAGTGGATTGCGACGGGGTATAGGACGAACACGATGATTGGCGTCCACATGAGCCCGTATATGCTTGCCAGGCCGAGCCCGTTCTCGCCCAAAAGCTGATATACGATAAACCCACCCATTGTCAGCCCGTTATTCCCCATCGACATGCATATCGCGAACAGTCCGCGTTTGGAACGAATGGATGTTATGAGTTTGCTGAATGCAAGGCCCACCATTATCATTAACACAATCTGCAGTCCGCCGAGGATCGGTAGCCAGGCGTGGGCTACATTCAGCTTGAGCTTCCAGATCGATAAGACACTTACAGTGGTGTATCCGAAGACCATTACGAAGGTCATCATGCTTTTGGAAAGACCTTCATCCAGCAGTTCGCGTTTTCGGCACAGGTAGCCTGCCACCGTGGACAACAAAATCAGACTGACTGATATCAGGAATTTCAGTTCTGGGGTCATTGTTGTGAGGGTGTTTTCACCTGCGCCCGGCGATATCAGTCCAGCAGGAACGGGCGGACCAGTTTGGCCATCACTTGGTAACCGGGAAGGGTAACGTGGATTCCATCCTCGACGGTATACTCTGCCGCCAGCTGGCCGGTTTCATCCTTCATGGCGGAGTGATAGTCAACGAAGCCATACCCTTCGCTATCTGCACCCTGGCGGAGCATTTCGTTGATTTCGACTATCTTGTCCTGGTGTTCCACACGGGGGGCAGGTTCGCGCACGGGCAGGATACTGCCCAGGACCATGCTGATATCCTTCTTTCGCATCATATCGGCAAGTGCCATTA
Source organism: uncultured Phycisphaerales bacterium (assembly GCA_965369385.1). Lineage (GTDB taxonomy): Bacteria > Planctomycetota > Phycisphaerae > SM23-33 > SM23-33 > CBDUQP01. The sequence goes on along the minus strand of CBDUQP010000086.1, from coordinate 6,000 downwards.
TGTGATCATAGATTCGTTCGGCAGTTTCACCTATCTGGTTGATGCCGACGGTCATGATCACGCGGCCCGGGTTGTAGGGGAATATGTCAAAGTCCATGCGCTGGTACAGGCCGTACACCGAGTCCCCGCCTATTCCGCGGTTGAGTATGGAATGGTTGGGGAAGAACTCGTGCAGCGGCCAGGCTTGGGTTATGGAGTCGCCATAGAAGATATTGCGAACGGTCCCGACACTCTCGGTGAGCTCCCGATAGCTGAGAATCTCAGCGTACCGCGGATAGGTGGCGTAGAAGTTCATGATGGCGTCAATGTTTTCCTGCTCGAACACGGTCTGGCTCCTGATTTTGGTGGGCAAGTCGTTAATCGCGGCAGTCTACGCAGTGATGCGGACATTGTCCAGTTCAAAGGAGTGTTTTGACGAGGAAAAGGGGCGGTAGGCTATGTGGGTGGGTTTCTCGCTGAGGCTGGATGAAAACCATCGCGGGAGCTGGAGTGATCCGGCTCCCGCGCTGGGATACTCCCATTTCGGTTCTTTCATAGAATCTGTGGGCTCAATCAGGCAGTGGGACTTCTAGGATTGAATCCAGCACTTTGTAACGCCGACCTGTCACGATACCTTAACAAATGCATAAATCTTTGGATTGTCTTCTGTGCCATTGATCCTTTCAATAACTGCCTCAATGTCGTACCCATTGGCGGTCCAGTTATGAAACGACTTATTTATACCACGACAGACATACCCAACGTGCTTTCCACTAACCAGCATCATGATAGCTTCTGGATCGTCGATGTTCTGAGGCTCTGGTTGAAACGTAACTTGCATGCCGTGACAAATATCCTGATAAGGAAGGTTCTGCTGACGGTGCCTGTACCCTTGAATCTGGAGCAGGAATTCAAAAGGTGGCTTGGCATTTCCAAAAGCATTTATCACGGTGAAGCCATCGCCCGGCAATATCGCACCGGAATAACCCAGCAGTGCAAAATCTGAGATACTGTCCTTGTCAGCAGGATTAATGCGAATGGCAGCCAGATACTTGCCGAAATCATTCCGTGTGTGAGGTGGAAGCCTGCGCATGAAGGCAGACAGTACATTGTTGTGAATTCGTGTATCCCTTGAGAACCCAGGATACTCTTTAAATCCGATCTTGGTCGCTTCGGCAAAATCTTCAGAATCCAGCAAATATTCAAGGCGGATATTGTCGCCATCGGAAATTAGTTCGGCGACAAAGCGGCGCAGGCGAGAATGCCCGCTGGCCTTTGATGGCAGCCAGCTCAATAGAAGCTTATCCGGTTCAACGATATGTTCGATGTATTGTGGGGCTGTCATAATTCTAATGCGTCCATCAGCAATCGCTTACGTCGGAATATCATATCAAGCATGAAGTCGAGTCTCTGCTGTGTCAATCGATATCTACCATCATCAACTATATCACACAGAGGGTCAAGAATCGTCGCGGCTTGGTCTCGATCAAAGCATAGGTGTTTCGAAATAGTTGGCTTCGTATCAGGGAACTTTGAGACGAATAGGTTCATGAACTCATAGAAGTTCAGCGGCTTCGCTTCCTTCAGATTCCATTTCATGTGATGCTTGGCCAGGCTACGTTTCTCCAAATACTTCTTCAGTTTCGTAGGCTGCTGATATTTGTGAAAATTCTCTTCTTGGATGGAGTGCTCCAAAGCTGTTCCATTATCAAAAGCAGGAGAAAAGACAGTATTGCCATCAGCCTTGAGAACTATACCCCAATTATCTTGATGACGGTCTGTATTCGCGATCAGGGCATCGAGAGTCAAGACGCCAGCCCAGTGCAGGCGCTTTCTCTCATCGTCAAGAAGTCCCCATTTTATCAAGGATTCAAGATTGTGCTGCTTGCCTTTGTCCAGATCATAATCATCTATCAATCCGGACATTATTCGACCACCGGAGATATAGACATCCCTTTTTTCATCGTAGAACCATTCAATCAGGGCGCCATAGGCTGATTCACCAGCAGCATCAGGAGTTGGGGAATAGGAGCTGCTGAAGCCTACATGGGCTGGCGGAACATCGACTCCTATGAGGCAGCCTAGCCGGTAAGCGATGATCTCAACCCAGAACTGCCACGGACACCATTCTGTGCTGCGAGGCAGTTTGAACATGTATCGCCAATCCGGCTTGATGAAGTCTGTTGCTGGTGTGGCAGGTGAAAAATAGACTTCTTTGGCTCTGGCTCCTTCAGGATAGGTGCCTTCGTATTGCTGGTCAGGTCGCCATGAATCCTTGGTGGGAGCTGTCGACGGCTGGCTGATGTCTATTATTTCATTGCAGTAGTTCGTCATGAACCTATTTCTTTTTGCCGAACAGTCCGCCTAGACCCTTTTTGAGGGCATCGCCAGCATTACCTGCGGCGCCCGCAATATCGCCCAATCCTTCTTTGGAGAAGGCTCTTGCTAGTGCGTCGGCTACGGTGGGCAGCGTTATGGATGGCATTGTGCCATGCAGGGAAGGATCGCTTGACAGGTCTGTGCCTTTGATGGTGAAGCCGAACAGGTCCGGATGGATTCTCGCATTGCTGACTAGCAGCTCGCTTATGACCCACGTGGGGCGCTTGGCGAGAACTTCCTGGGCCGATGCCCCCAGATAGCCCTTGGTCTCCAGTTGTTCTTTCAGCTTCTGGGCCTGTTCGTCCGCGTCGCCCTTGCCGCCCTTGGCCAGGTAGTCCTTCAGCTTTTGCATCGTTTCGACGAAGTTCTTGAACTTCTTGGCGTATTCAATCTTCTGCAACGCCTCGATCTCGGACCAGACATCAAACGGCTCTTCTACCTCTTTCGATATCTCCTTCACCCAGCCGGCTTCTTTTCTCTTGGCGTCCAGTATGAGCTGGTCGCATACGATCTTTTCGATTACCAAACGCCTGGTGAGCAGGTCGAGCATGCTCACGTCGGCCCTGATTTCCTTAGCCTGCACCTGGTTGTATGCTGGGTTTTTCGGGTCCGTAACCTGCAAGCCATTGATAATAAGTTCGCCCTGTGATAACGACAGGCTCACGCTTTCGATGTTCACTTCCGCGCCATTGGCTGCGGCGATGCCTACCTCAAGTCCGCTGCACAACAATCCATTCATGTAGAACTTCATCCCGACAAGGATGATCACCATTAGTACGCCGCCGACGATGAGGCGACCCTTGCGGATTAGCGGGCGTTTTTCCGCCATTGATTCTGCGATCGACTTCTTCTGCTTGCCGGCTAGCACCCAGAGAATGAATCGCATCCACTTCTTGCCTGAAAGCGCCTGGAGTTTCTCGCTGTTGTCCTTGGCGGCTACGAACTTCTTCTGGACGCCGACTACTCCTTTGGCGAGGAACCACGCACCGGCGCCGCCGACGATAATCACTATCGGTATAGATGCCATCATGCAGTAGACGTCCAGGTTGAGCAACGCCAGCACAGGAGTATCTCCGCAATACGCCACCAGGCCGCTCAGCCCCAGCGTGTGGATCATGAAGTAACCGAGGTGGAACGTGAGCGGAGCGAGTGCATAGCAGAGGACCTTGCCGATCGCTAACGCCACAAAGGCCATCGCTCCGTTTGTGTTCAGCAGCAACAGCAGCGCGATGAGCACTATCAGCGTCAGGCTCGCTCCGGGGAGCATACCGATTGCGAAACCGAGGAACAGGCCAAGGAATATTTCGCGAAAGCTCGAGCCGCCGCGGAATGCCTTCAGAAGCTTGCGAACGAGTTTGATCGGGTTCATATAAAGAACCTCCCTTCAATTACGCGCCGTGTCCGAATTGCCCCGCCGCCATCGCGGAAGGTTTCTTTATACACCGTGTGCCATCTGCCATGTGCGAATAACGTGAGAATCCCAAGTTTCAAGTGTCAGATTCCAAACCTCAGAAGCGACACCGGCAGCAAATGCTTCCGATATTGTGTGCACCAGTATAGCGTATGCAATGTCACTATCCAAGCATAGCCTGCCCGCAGATGGGGTATCTAACGCAATATCCAGCCCTTTCGGCCTATTTCAGACTGATTCGTTTGTACTTGCTGCGGCGGTGTGCCAGCCGGTCGCCGTCGCCCGCGCGGAGCACCTTTTCTTCATAGGTCGCAAAATTGCCTTCGAACCATCTTGTTCCGCCATCGCCTTCCAAAATCAGCAGGTGTGTGCATATCCGGTCCAGAAAGAACCGGTCATGGCTTATTACCATCGCGCAGCCGGGGAAATCGATAATCGCCTGCTCCAGCACGCGCATCGTATCAACGTCCAGATCGTTCGTCGGTTCATCAAGCAATACCAGGTTCCCGCCGCGTCTCAGGAGCTTTGCAAGATGAACACGGTTACGCTCTCCGCCGGAAAGATCGCCAACTTTCTTCTGCTGCAGCGGGCCGCGGAAGTTGAATCGCGAAACGTAAGCCCGCGAGTTCATCGAGGTATTGCCCAGTTCGATAGTCTCCTTACCATCGGTGATTTCCTCGAAGATCGTATTGTCGGCCTGGAGCGCATCGCGGTTCTGGTCCACATACGAAAGCTCCACCGTCGGCCCAAGCGTTATCGATCCGGCGTCGGGCTCTTCTTCGCCCATTATCATGCGGAACAGGGTAGTTTTGCCCGTGCCGTTCGGGCCGATCACGCCCACCACGCCGCCGCGAGGAAGTTCAAAGGAACAATCCATCAGCAGATTCACGCCATCGAAGCCTTTGGTGAGCTTATCGGCTTTGAGCACATGTTCGCCAAGTCTGCCGCCGGGTGCTATCTGAATGTGATGCTCGCTCTTGTCGGCATGGAACGACTGGCTGGCGAGGTCATCGTAAGCGGTGATCCTGGCTCGGCCCTTCTTCATGCGTCCCTGCTGGGACGATTTGATCCACTCCAGCTCGCGTTTAAGCGTTCGCTGCCGCTGGGTTTCCTTCTTCTCCATCACCTGGAGAAGCTGAGCCTTCTGAGCCAGCCATGACGAATAGTTGCCTTCAAACGGGATCCCTCGCGTATTGTCTATCTCGAGGATCCACTTGGTGATGTTATCGAGGAAGTACCTGTCGTGCGTGACGATTATGACCGTGCCGGGATAGTCCCGCAGAGTCTGCTCGAGCCATGCAACGGTTTCGGCGTCAAGATGGTTAGTGGGTTCGTCCAATAGCAGCAGGTCGGGCTTTTCGAGCAGCGCCATGCACAGGGCCACTCGCCTGCGCTCTCCACCCGAGAGGATGTTTGCCGGAGTGTCGTCGGGCGGCAGCACGAGTGCATCGGAGGCTATGTCCATCAGGCGATCTATCTCCCACCCGTCGCATGCATCTATGCGATCTTGAAGGTTGCCCATTTCTTTGAGCAGCTTGTCCATCTCATCGGGATCGATATCTTCGCCCATCTTCTCGCTGATTTCTTCGTAGCGATCGACCAGCGACTGCACGCCTGCTACCGCGAGGCGAAGGTTTTGGCGGACGGTCTTGTCGAGGTTGAGTTGTGGTTCTTGCGGGACGTGGCAGACGGTCATGCCCTTGGCGAGCAGGGCCTCGCCGTCGAAATCCTTATCCTCGCCGGCCATGATTCGCAGCAACGTGCTCTTGCCGGACCCATTTTCGCCGACGATACCGATCTTGGCTCCGTAGAGGAACGACAGGCTGATATCGTTGAGAATCGGCTTGTTGTCATATGTTTTGCAGACGTCGGTCGTCGAAAATACGAATTCTGGGGGCATCGGGCGTCATCTCCTGGCGCTGTGGCAGGGTGGGGGTTGTTCTTATATGTAGCACATCGTAGCAATTTGATGAATTGCAGTCACGGTTTTGTATGGGAAAGATTGTGCGGATATGGTGATTATTTCCGCAATTCATGACAATCATGGCCCGGACGGCCGAGGTTTATCAGGATCCTTAGTGCCCATCTGGTAAGACATTAGGCCCAGGCGCCGGTCATCCGGCACTTGCGGGGAAGGTGTATCGTAATATTGTGGTGGTGTTTTGCAGGGGCATGGCTAGTACTCTGTCCCACCTAAATTGATGGGTATAATCGTTTTAGTTTTATTCTGG
>CBDUQP010000085.1:0-15936 GCA_965369385.1 uncultured Phycisphaerales bacterium | reverse complement strand
CGCCGAACAGCAAAGCCAGATCCGCGCGATGCTGTCCAACACGCTGCAGGCGGTGGTCTCCATGTCACTGCTCCGACGCGCGGACCAGCCGGGAATGGTTCCGGCCTGCGAGATAATGCTGTGCAACCCGGCCGTTCGCAACTGCATCCGCGAAAACCGCATACACGAGATTCCCAACATAATCACAACAAACAAACAGTCAGGCATGATTCTCTTTGACGATGCCCTTAAGCAGCTCTATCAGAGAGGGCGCATTCTTCGTGAACAGGCAATAGCCAAGTCTACGACACCTGAATCCCTGAGCAAGCAGATATAGCAGGAAAGAGGATACGATGTCTAACATACCATTCAATGCGACTTCACCGCACCAGTTGGGTGCGGCATCCAATAACGCCGACGGCGGCACACCACTAACCGCTCTGGACAAGCTGCGGGCCATAAGCATTGAGTTTGGCCCGGGCCTGCGCGACGTTCAGGCATTCACCACGCAATTGGCAGTCATGCTCAAGGCGGGTATCAATATACGCGATGCCATCAGCGGTGTCGCCGAGCAGGTACAGAACAAGAAGTTCCAACAGATCCTTAACGAGATCTGCGAAAACGTGGAATCGGGCATACCCTTCTCCGAAGCCCTCAGTAAGCACCCCAAAGTGTTCAAGCCGCTGTATGTAAATATGATAAGAGCTTCAGAGCTTTCAGGCAGCCTGGCAGCCATGCTGGACAGGCTCGCCAAGTTCCTCGACTCGCAGATAGAAACCCGCACGATGGTAATCAGTGCGATGGTTTATCCGATCATCATCGGAGTGATGGCAATAGTCACTGTCATCTTCATGCTGACATTTGTCCTACCGCGGTTCACATCGCTGTTTGCCGGCAAAGAAGACCTTCTTCCCGCACCGACAATCATGCTGCTGGCAATCAGCGATTTCCTGCAGAATCAGTGGTACCTGGCAATCGGCAGCATTATCGCCCTGGGAGTTGGAATCAAGCTGCTGCTGAAGACCGAAAAAGGTGCACAAACGTGGGACAAGATCAAACTCAGGATTCCGCTTATGGGAAAGATGTTCAGGGCACTGTACATCTCCCAGAGTATGAACACGATGGCTGAGCTGCTTAACGCGGGTGTTGGCATGCTCCAGACACTGGAGATCACGGCCGACATCGCAGGCAACTCGGTATATCGCAATATGTGGTTGGATGTAAGAACCGCGGTAAAACAGGGCGACAGGCTCACCACCAAGTTGCTTGAGCTAGACATCCTTCCGCGAAATGTAATACAGATGATCGCCGCAGGAGAAAACTCCGGCAAGCTGGGAGAAGTCACGCAGGATGTGGCGGCGTTCTATCATCGTGAACTCAGAGGAGCAATCAAGACGGTTACTTCCATGATTGAACCGTTGATGATCGTCGTGATGGGCGTGATTGTCGGCTTCATCGCAATGAGTATCATTCTGCCGATATTCAAGATGTCCAGCGTAGTTAAATAATAGCGTACAGAAATGAAGGGGTATGGAGGATCGTACTATGCTCAAAGCCCGGTCAGTATATCGAAACAATCGAAAAGGCTTCAGCATTATCGAAGCTGTGGTTGCCAGCGCCGTTGTGGCGCTTGCGGTGACCGCGGTGGTACAGACGAGTGTCGTCGGGACCACCACCAACGCACAAGCCCGCAATCTCAGCAAAGCAGTTGAGCTGGCGACCGAGCTTCACGAGTACACCCTCAAAGTCTCTTTTGAGGACTTGGTGAGTGAAACCCATAGCACGCCTGTGGACGGCGACGGTAATGCTATTACTTACGGCATGTCGGCGTCTGACACATGGTCGCAGAGGATCACGGTTACCTACCGAGATCCAACAAATCTGACACAGGTGAGCGCCACTTCGACGGATGTCAAGTACGTTGCTGCGGAGATCCTGTGCAACGAGGAAGTGGTGTACGAGTCGAGCTGGCTGGTACTCAGGAAAACAACACAGCAGGTGGCACCATGATTCTAAAGACAACAAAGGCATTCACCCTGCCCGAAATGATACTAGCCATTGTAATCGTCGCAATGCTAATGACCGCAGTGGCGGTAGCCATGAAAAGCTCCCTCGATGTCTACTATGGCAACGAGAAGTTCACACGGGCACAGCAGGCCGCTGAAACCGCAATGATGAAGCTCTCACGCCACATCCGCACCGCGACAACTGTGGAGAAGACCACCGTAACCGAGACTGTAAATATATCGGATGATGAGTCTTACGAAGCGAGCGTCACAAAACTCACGCTTACTTCCCCACAGGACGACAACGATTATGCCCAGGTGCAGTATGTCTATCTGCCCGCGACCGAATCGTACCACGGGCGACTGTTCTTGTGGTATCAGGAAGAAGGCTCAACGCTCACCAAGCCCACTGAAGCAATCATCGGAGAGGAAGACGGCGTCGAAGTGACGGCTCTTGACCTCACCGTAACCAACTCCGCGGGCGATGGCGGAAGAACCATCACGAGTGTTCGCGTGCAACTGCAGATAACCGTGGATGGCGAAGTCTTCAACTACGGCCGAACAATAACGCAACGCACCAGCAGGCTATAGAAGCTTGCTGTTGCTGCCACGATGTCAGCATCCTTGCAGGTGCTACCATACGTACCGATGGTCCGTCTGTGCGGCCTGGTCAGACTGTCCGGTCAGATTGTCGGCTGAGTGAGAAGAATTCGAACCGATTGGCGATTCTCTTGTGATTTGCATAAGCACTTACAGCAGCCCCAGCGATTGCTCCCGGCGTGCAAACACTTGCAATAACAATAAAATACACACATTTATGCCCCGCCGATTTGCCTGGGCTCTAGCTGAATCCTAAAGTTTAATCGGTGCGGTGAATTGCCTTACGCTTGGGCCACGATTGGTGGACCAATACGCACGGGATAGCATCCCGGCGTGCCGAAAAGATGTTTCTTGAAAAATTGTTCATGTTAATTGTACACCGCCGGCTTTATGCCGATATCAGACGTAGGCCGGTAAACCTGGTGTTCAAACTTGTCAGCACTCAGGGCGAATCGGTGGCAGCAAAAAGCAGAGGCCAACTTCCGGAGGGAGGTGAGAATCGTTAACAGGGTATCTATCCATGGCCGCCGCGAATTGCACACCACCTTTGTCCAACGCTAGACAATATTATCAAAAGAGTGAAAGACAAAACATAATGCGCTCGGACGCATAGCTATTAAAGTACCGGTCTGACCAACATAAACAAATGGTTAAACACTAACAAATGCCTGGTCAGGCACTGGAGGCTACAAAAATGCGTAACGTACAAAAAGGCTTTACACTGGTTGAAATTCTGATCGTCGTCATCATCCTTGGTATTCTGGCTGCTATCGTGGTTCCGCAGTTCACAGAAGCATCCGACGATGCCAAGCAGTCCGCGATGGCAACGAACTTGCAGACCCTCAGGTCGCAGATTGAGCTTTACTACATCAAGGAAGGCGGCTATCCCACAACGCTGTGTGGCGACCTGGTTGACAATGGTTACCTCCGCGTGTTCCCGCCCAACCCCCTGGCTACCGTAGCCGATGACGCTGCCACAGACGCCGCATACGGTTGGACCTATGACTCTGCGACCGGTGAAGTGAGTGCCACAGTCGAAGAAGAGGAAGAAGAGTAACTTCCGCTGACTGAATCATCAATACCCGGCCGGGCATCTTCGGGTGCCCGGCCGAACTTATTTATCATAACAGAGTCACACGAGGTGGGCCTATGTTTACCTTGGAACGCCGCCGCAAACGCCGTACTGCCTTTACACTGATCGAACTTATGGTCGTAATACTGGTGATGAGCGTGTGCATAGCTGCCACTATCCCCCTGCTCAATAACAGAGCAACCGAAGTAATCACAACCGCAAAAGCACTCGCTTACGATCTACAGCACGCCAAGAACGTTGCCGTCATGTCCCATTCAAGCGTGTGGGCTACGTTCGACAGCGAGCTCAATGAGTACTCGCTGACCGACACTGAAAGCAGCCCCATCACGCACCCCATCACCAAACAGGACTACACCGTCTCGGTCCCCGAAGCTGTCGGCATCACCATGACCGTCAATCTCGGCGATGACGATGAAGTCCATTTCAATCCGCTTGGCGAACCTGGTGAGACCGGAACGGTGACATTCGGCCATTCCTCTCTGGAATTCCTGATGACAGTACGCGTGTCGGCAGAGACCGGGCGTATTACCGTCTCCAGAGACGATATCGAACAGTAGATATCTTCAACTCAAACTCACCCGCAATTTGTGCGGGAATTCAGCGTTCAAAAAACGCCAGATCGCATAATGCACGTCCGCGACATTCCTGGTTGCCTTGAATTCATGGACGCCAGGTGATCAGCATTCAAAAAACGCCTTTGCGGCGTCATACATCGCTACCACGTTCTCGGTTGGTGTGTTGTCCTGTATCTGGTGGGTGGGCGCAAGCACGTATCCGCTGCCGGGTATCATGATCTCCAGCGTCTCACGCACGCATGCTTCCACATCGGCCACGCTTCCCGTCGCCAGCACGCCAGCGGTCGAAATTATCCCGTGAAACGCCAGTTTGTCCCCGTAGCGTTCCTTCATGTATGCAGGTTCCATGTTTGCCGCTTCCGGCTGAAGCGTATCTGCTACGTCTATGCCCATCTCGATGAAATCATCAAACGCCCAACTGCTCGAACCGCATGAGTGAATCATCACCGGAATATTCCACTGCTTGGCGATATCCACGAACGCCTGCAGGCGCGGGCGGATATGTTGGCGGAACATATCCATACTCACCATCGGGCCTATCTGCGTGCCAAGGTCTTCGCCAATCCACAACACGTCCACGCGGCCGCGGGCGGCCTCTAGTCCCCTGCGCATGATCTCCACGTATATATCATTGCGACGCTGAACCAGCAATTGCGTAGCAGGATCATCGGTTATCAACCCGATGAGAACATCCTCCATCCCCTGCAATCTGGCGGTAGTGTTTATAACATCACCAACGCCCGCACCGCCGATGAACATGCAGTACTCGTCTTGTGCATTCACGGCTTTGGCCATTGCGTCATAGTCGTAGTCATCTGGATCAGGCATGGGCCAAGCGGCCACTTCATCCAGAGTCGCGCCCCTCAGCGGCCACTCGCACAGATCGTAATAACCGCCGGAGTCATGTTCTATCCACTTGGTGCGCATGCCCCACACCGGATCCACCACAATGCCTTCCACTTCCGGGTGAAGTCGCTCGCCGACATAGCCGGGGTGAACAGTCCGGAAGTCCACGCCAAGCTTCTGCATCAGCCCTTCGCAGTCATCAGCTTTCAGGCCGTAATGAGCTTTCAATCGCTGATCTATACCTTGGTTGGCAAGATAATTCAGCAGCACGCGATCAATGGGTTTGTGCCCGAATGCCGCCAACGCCCGCTCTCGTGAAGTCATGGTCTCTGACATGGCAAATCTCCTATGCTGCTGCGTCTTGCTGATGGTCCCGAAACTTCTTCCAAATCCAATAACAAATTGTGCCGCGAGACTTGCCCGCTGGCAATAGACTATGAAAGCATATCTTGCAATATTCATGCATCCCGGCCGGGCTGACCCCAAGTCCGCGGCAAATACCATGAGTTTGCAGTCATCAGCCCAAACGGGTACAGTATGTCTGCGGTATTTCCCCATGACGCAACCGCAAACCATCGATAGTTTTTGGGATGAATACACCGCACATGTTGGAGGCGTATCTGATATGAACATGAAGGCGAGAATCGCGATAGTGGCTGTACTGTGCATTGTTGTGGCGATTGTTATTGCCAACAAGCGGTCGACCGACGACGACCCACACGCCACCGGCCAGCCGCACGACACCGACGCCACAAAACACCTGCCGCGCCTGGTAGATATCGGCGGCAGCTTATGCATGCCATGCAAGCTGATGGAGCCGGTGATTGAAGAGATTCGAACCGAATACGCCGGCAGACTGCGTGTTGATTTCTACGATGGCAACAAGTATCCCAAATACAAAAAGCAATTCTCGGTGAAAGGCCTCCCCACGCAGATCATCTTCGATGCCGATGGCAAGGAGATATGGCGAAACCAGGGCTTTGCGCCGAAAGCGAAGATACTCGGTAAGTTCAAGACCCATGGCATCGATCTGGACGCAACAGCCGCATCACCCAAATAGGAATATAAGAAAAGATGACAACAACCAAGTGCTCTATTGCGACATTTGCAGTGATACTGCTGACAGGCGTTTGCGTCTGCAACGCAGCCGGCCCGCAAGCCACAACCCAGCCCGCGAGCAAACAACTTCCCCGGCAAACGATCAGAAACTTCGCAGGGGGCATAAGCTCGCTCTATCGCGGCCTGGCCAGTAGCGGATTGACATACACCATACCGGCGGAGTTGCCAGATAGCGTCCTCCTGCAAACGAAGGGGCTAACGATCACACAGAAAGATCTCGACGCCCATATTGCCCAAACCAACGGCGACATGCGAAAGCAAGCGGCGAGGAATGCGTTCTTCCTGTTCGAGCAGTTCGCAACGCGAAAGCTGCTACTGGCTGAAACAGTTGCCACGACACCCACAACTGCCCCCGCCACCACCAAGAAGCAAACCGTACTTATCTCCAAGTATCTCACAGCGAAGATCGGCAAGATAGAAGTGTCTGATGCCGAAGCCCGGGGCTTCTACGATGCCAACGCAAGCATGATGGGCGGAGCCACCTTTGAGCAGGTCAGCGGGCAGATCAAGAAATACGTGAGCCGGCAAAAACAACAAGACGCCATCGCAAAATACGTCGCCGGACTAGGCCATCGCCAAGAGATCAAGATCAATGCAACATGGCTGAAAGCCCAAGCCACCCTTGCGTTCGATAATCCCGTAGACAAGGCCCGCCGGAGTGGAAAGCCTTCGCTGGTAGACTTCGGAGCCAAAGGCTGCCGCTCTTGTGACATGCTCAAACCAATACTTGATGACATGAAAAAGAAGTACGAAGGCAAGGCGAATATCCTGTTCGTCTCGGTCAAGATCGAGAAGATACTCGCCGCCCGCTACGGCGTAAAGACCATCCCGGTTCAGATATTCTTCGACAAGCACGGTAACGAGATATCACGTCATTCGGGTTACTGGCCGCAGAATAAGTTGGAGAAGAGCCTAGCCGAGGCCGGAGCCAAGTAGATATGGTAGAACTATTTACGCAACTGACCAACGCGATAGAATCCTCCGTAATACTGGCGGTAGGCGCGGCCTTCATGTGGGGCATCCTCAGTGTACTGCTGAGCCCCTGTCACCTGACGAGCATCCCGCTCATTGTCGGCTTCATCGACAGGCAGGGGCAGATGTCCACCCGGCGTGCGTGCCTGATCTCCACACTGTTCTCAGTGGGCATCCTCGTGACAATAGGCATTATCGGGGCGATCACTCACGCAGCCGGCAGAATGATGGGGGACCTGGGCTCGTGGAGCTACTATGTGGTCGCAGTGATATTCTTCATGGTGGGACTGCACCTGCTGGATGTAATCCCCATGCCTTGGTCTGCACCAACGCAAATCGGCATCAAGCGCAAAGGGCCGCTGGCTGCGTTCATTCTCGGGCTGGTATTCGGAATCGCACTTGGACCATGCACGTTTGCCTATATGGGGCCGATTCTGGGCCTCACGCTGAACGCAGCGGCGGCTAACAAGTCATACGGGATTCTGCTGCTCGGCGTCTACGGCGTGGGACACTGTTCAGTAATCATCCTCGCAGGTACATGCACAGGCCTGGTCCAAAAATACCTGAACTGGAATGAGAAATCGGGCGGCGCAGTCATCCTGAAACGAATCTGCGGCCTGCTGGTGCTGGCTGGCGGGGTATACCTGATCCACATCGCCTGAGCGGCGCATACCAACATACGCGTCACGAATAGCAAAACAGGGCTGTCGGCTCAATTGAGCTGACAGCCCTTGTATCTCCGTTTCCGCCAGCCTCCGTGCCGGCTTCAACGTTCATCATCTGCGTCTATCTTCTACTTCAAACAGTTTGTCATGATTTCGTATGTATATCCAACAATCGCTTGGCAAGCTTATCTGTGGGGTCTATCTTCGTGGCCTTTACATATGCCTTGCCTGCGTTTTCCTTGTCGCCGGTGGCCTGGTAGCACTTACCCAGCAGACAATGCAGCACCACGCTCTTGGCATTCTTTCCCGCTGCCGTCTTGAGGGGAGCTATCGCCTCGGCAGCTTTACCCTGCTTCAAAAGTGCGTATCCCAGCACCTCAGCCGCCTGGGCGTGTCCGGGCTCAAGCACCAACGCCTTGCCCGCCGACTGCGCCGCAGAGGCAATATCCTTGTCGGCAAGCTGTGCTCTTGCGAGCCTTGCCCACAAACCGGCCGACACCGCATCAAGCCGGAGTGCCCTGTCATATTCGCGTCTGGCCAATCCAGGTTTGTTAAGGCCTACAAAGCAGTCACCGCGAAGCGAATACACCCATGCCTCGGGCTTGTACTCTTCGCTGGCCAGCAGCCTGTCAAACTGCAATGCCGCAAGTTCGTGCCTCTTGCCCAACATTAGGACGCGAATCAGGGATTCGCGGTACTCGGTATTCTTCGAATCAAGCTTCGTCGCACGTGTGTAGTACTCTGCCGCCTGATCGTAATCGCCGGCCATCGTGTTAACTCTTGCAGCAAGCCCCACGGTGCCCGCGTCATTTCGAAGCAGACGCATATATATCTTCAAATGCTCGGCAGCCTGTTTGGGCCTTTCCATCTGCACCAGCACTTCGGCAATAGCGGTTATAACCTCAACGCTGTTCGTCTCGAGTGCCAACGCCTTACGATAGCTGATAAGCGATTCAATATAGGCTTCGTCCTTCTCCTGTGCGACGCCAAGCAGATACCACGATTCAGCCGATTTCGGGTCAAGATGGCAGGCCTCGGACAGTTCGTCAGTCGCCGCTGCGAAGCTGCCTTGTTCGATGAATACCTTTCCGAGCATCATTCTGGCCTCGGCGAACTCGGGCGCAAGCGACACTGCTTCCCTGGCTTTCCTGCGTGCGAGTGCAATGTTACCCGCCCGAAGATGCGTATCGATGGTCTCCAGAAGCATATGAGCACGCGCCTTGTGCCAGCGTTCGCTGGATTCCCGTCTGGCTTGGCTTATGCTCGGCTGGCCACAACCTGCAAGGCTCACAAACAGGCATACGATAACAATCTTTCGCTTCATTTCAGACTCCATTCAGCGATCCTTCGCTCTATGGGAGGTTTGTAATATAAGACTGCATCACTTCGTCTTCTTGACGACTACCGTCTTCGACGCCGTACTGGCCTTAACAAGCACTTTCCGTGCGGCAGGCTTCGCTGCAATGCTACCGGCCGAGGGCTTTATGAAGGCAACCTTTTTGACCTTGAGATTCTTCTTGAACTTAAGGTTTCTCTTATTGGGCAAATGCAGCGGCTTGACCTTCACAGGAAGCCTGATAGGACGGGATTCGAGCTCTTTGAGCATCAGATCGTGAATGAGGAACCTGATCGTTGAGAATCTCGCTTCCTCCGCCCAGTAAGCCTTGTTATCGAGCTGTTCCCGCTGCTCGATTGCTTCGATCATTCGCGGCCTAATCGTGAGTGCCATATCCACATTCCAACGTGCCTTCTCAATGTCGCCGGCTTTCAGGGCTTCGCGAGCACGTTTCATGTTCTCATTGGCTAGGCGAGTGGTGGACCACCACTGGAGACTCTTTCTGGCTCCAACGCGATAGCGTTCCACATCTCTCTTGGCTTCCTTACCGTTCCTGGCAGCGTCTTCCTGTTTGACGATGTGCGGGGTAATCAGGATGATAACTTCTTCACGAGCAGTCGTATCGTCACTGCTCCGGAAAATAGTGCCGATAATCGGAAGGTTGCCCAAGACGGGGATCTGGCTCTTGCCGCGACCGAGGTTCTCGCGGAACAGCCCGCCAATCACAACAGTCTGGCCGTCCTTCACGAGGATATTGGAGACCACCTCGGTGGTGGTTTCGCTCGGCAAACCGTTAATCACCGAACCATCTGAGTCCTTGGGATGTATCTCGAGGCGGATGTACCCGTCCTTGCCGATGAATGGGCGGATGTACAACTTGGTACCTGTTTCAAGGAACTCCACCTGCTGCGAACTGATGCCTTCGGAGACAACCGTTG
The DNA here is from genome assembly GCA_965369385.1 of uncultured Phycisphaerales bacterium. Taxonomy (GTDB): domain Bacteria; phylum Planctomycetota; class Phycisphaerae; order SM23-33; family SM23-33; genus CBDUQP01. Next base: position 5,807 of record CBDUQP010000085.1, on the reverse strand, counting down.
ACAGGTAGCCAACCTTGCCGCCAATGTGAATCTCGCCCTTCTGCTTGTTAATAACCATAAGCTTGGGATTGGCCAGCACGGTGACGTCGGCAACTGTTTCCAACGCTCTGACGAACGCAGACAAGCGGTCAGTAACCAGCCCCAACTGCAAACCACCAGACACCACCGGAAAATCGGTCCGAATAACACCGGCAGTGCTGACATTGGGCATAGCCAGCGCCGGAGTCAGCGGTTGGGATATGTTTGTCAAACCACCTGCTGAATTCATGCCGACTGTCTGGAAGTCTGCACCCAGAAGAACGTTGAAGTTCACGCCAAGTGCGTGTCTATCGTTTGTGGATGCGCTCAAAATGGTTACTTCCACGAGCACCTGTTCCGGCCTCACATCAATCTCAGCCAGAAGCTTGCCCACTGAGTCGAGGTTCTCCTGGAAATCCCTGACTACTACGAGATCGCTGGTGGCGTAGCTGTTTCCGCCGGTAACTTCCTCGTCTCCAGCAATTCCCGTCGCGGACGCCGGTGTGGCGGATGTCACCGAACCTGCGCCAGACAATGCAGGGGCAATCAGCACCTGTGCGTCAGTCGATGTAATATACGACAGTTTGTACGACTTGGTCCTGATGCTGGCGAGCTTCTCGGCCTTCATGATCGCAAACATCTGCTTGGCCGTGTAGATGTAGATGAACTTGCCTTTCTTTCGATACTTCATGCCGCTGGATACGAGTACCGATTCCAAAGCTTCTTCGAAAGTCACTTTGTGCAGCGTTGCAGTAACGCGACCGCCAACTTCCCTGGTCGGGATAATATTGACCCCTCCCTGCATGCTAAGCGAACGCAAAACAACGCGGAGATCGGTATCGCGATAGTATCCGCTGAATCGCCCTTCCTTATTGATGGACATATTGGTGGCGCCCGCAGTTGCCTTCCTGGCAGGCTTGACGATTTGCCGGGCCGGCCTGATGGCCTTCTTTTGGAGCGGACGAGCAGGTACAGGAGCGGGCGAGACGGTAGCAGGCTGGTCCGTCTGGTCGCTGGCCTGGGGCACATCCTCTGCCATGGTGGGCTGAGCCTGTGCGGCGAAACCGCAAAGCAGGCAAATCGCCGCAATTGCGGATGCCGGAGTGATAACTGCTCGGGTAATAGACAACATTTTCGCGCTCCTTCGCAAGATCCCCAGACAATAACTCAAGCCTGTAACAGCTTTTTCTTCGGCATGTTACAGATTCTCTACACGAACCTACGTGTTCGCAAGTATTTACAGGAAAGATTATCGGACGATTCACGGAGTTTTCTGCACCAAAAATCTACACAACTTCTTTGAATGAAACGAATAGAACGCGAGTCGCCAATCGGCGGGAGAAATGGAGAGACAGAGGGTCAAGGTGTCGCATCGCTTGTCGGCGGCAGGAAAGAATGTATGACATGGCAAAAATGATGGCCGGAGATGGGCTTGGGCGAATCAAGATCTGGACAATATCACAGCGGTCAGGACGCCCCCCAAACATCCCGGCCACCGTACAGTCTAATCAAAGCTGTATTCCGTATATGAACCTGACACTCGAAGCATCGTATAGCTCTTCTTCATTCCACCTGGAATCACATTGTCCGGATTGGGAGTTATCGTGACAAACCCGCTTGGGGTATATCCGCTTCCTGGGAAGTCCTCAGCACTGTCTTCCCAATTGCCTATATTCGTGCCCCACTTCCAGACATCATCATCGTCAAGCCAGTCAAGGTTGGCCATGCTCAGTATGGTCCCATTGACCGTCGCGTTATCGCGAAGGTCCAGAATCCCTGCCACGATCAGGCCCGATATCTCGGAACTGGAATCCACTTCACCTTCATCCAGATCGCCGATGGCAACGTTGAAGTTGGGAGCCATCACCGTGACACCTGGCATCTCCTCTTCAATAGCACTGCCAACAAACGTTGTATCGCCCAGGAAGTTCAGGCAATTCTGCCAATAGCGAAAGTTCCGGGGAACCCCCGTCACTACCGGGCCTTCAAAGCGACAGTTCTCGAAGATGATGTTGTTGACGGTATCCGTGTTCGACTTGTTCGTACCGGAACCGTCCATGCCAGAGAGTATGTTGTCCGCATCATCTTCCGTCAGGTTTATTGTTTCGTCGACCTCAATATAGGTAATCCCCTTGAATGTGCAGTCCTGGAAATACGCGTGAGTTCCCTTGGGGACGTGAAGATTACTGAACGAATTGCCGTTATCATCATTGTGGCCCGCGTAGAACGCACGGGCGAAGATATAGCCACCCGCCCAGAAAGACAGCATCACTCTTTCATCTGTGGACTGAGGAACGGGGTCTTCCTCGAATCTACCAGCCCTTATCGTGAGCAAACGCTCATTGGTGTTGTTGAGATCTCCCGAACTGTAGGCGGAAAACGGAAGCGTGCGTTTCTGACCGGCAAGAGCGACTTGGCCTACGGGCGCTTCGGGGCGGTCACGAATAGCGGACGTATCGAAGTCATCAGCGGTGTAGGTCGCGGGATCCGGTGCGTCGTATTCGATTTTGCCCCGCAGATCCGCGTCACGAATGGCAGACATCGCACTTTCGCCATCATAGGCAGACTCAAACTCATCCTGTGACATCGTCGTCGCTATGCTGCCGTTTATCTGGATATTCTCCAACGCACGGTCACCATCATCAGTGTTCCCAAAATCGAGCGGCCAGGCGATGTCATCCACATTGGCGCGTTCACCTTTGCCTACAACGCGATCCCATGACGACACAATGCCTCCGTCAATCACCGTGTTGTTGCCGCGAACTACCGCACGCACTGCGCTTGCGACTGCATAATTGAGCAGCGATTTGTCTTCGCCCACCGCAAACATTACCCCTGCCTTACGAGAGATATCGCCCGAAACTCCAGTGACGACCAGCTCCATCTCGCTCGGAACGTTATTGTTCACCGCGTCAGTCGCGGTAACTATAAGTTCAAACGAAAAGTTCTGGTTTGCGGACAATGGCGTGGACGAAACCGTGATCTTGCGTGGATTGGCGGCCGTGCCGTTGCCTTCCACGAGCGTTACGGTCTGATTCGGCAATTTGGTTGCGAAATGAGCCCGCAACACCTCTGCCATGTCCGGAACTTCTGTGAGATATCTGTTGCTCTCCACATCACTCATGGCCCATATGGCAAAGTCCATACCGCTTTCCACAGCCAGACGGGCAGGCAGCATCTTGCGATAGGTTGATCCCCTCTGAACTTCCAGATTTGTGCTCGACGAGAACGCCACGGCAAAACTCGTACACAATGCCAGCATCAACAATGCAAGAATGTAGGCTACCCCACTTCGATCGCGCCTCTTACGTCTTTGTGTGCATGACATCACGTCATCTCCTGCCCGCCGAAACAACCAATGGCAAGCGTATCAATTGGGATTCGGTTCTTGAAACTGTGAGGCTGCCTCTCGTACCGGCACCTCTGATGTGAAATCTCCCCGAAAAAGGGGCGATCTACGAGGAATCCAAAGGGAATATAAGATTCATAACCACGATCGGCAAATTACATAAGAGTTCTACCTACTTGATATGTGTCGTTTTTTACAGAATGACTTGAGGAGATATGCATACACTATCCGGGATGCTGCCCATCTGCATTTCAGAGCAGCATCCCAGAATCCTGTGGGATCACTCAAAGTTGTATTCCATATATGACCCAGACTTGCGAACAAGCGTGTATCGCCTCTTCATTCCAAGCGGAAATACGTTGTCCGGATCGGGGGTGATCGTTAGATTGGTGCTGGCTACAAATCCGCTGCCGTCTCCCTCGCTGCTGTCTTCCCAGTTGCCCAGGTTGCTCCCCCAGTACCACACTGACGAGTCGGCAACGTGGTCCAGATTCGCCATGCTCAGGATCGTTCCGTGTACCGTGGCGTTGTCACGTATATCCACAATCCCGCCAACCAGAATGCCAACGAGTGTAGACTCCGAACCCAGTGACGATTGGTCCAGGTCGCCGATGTTGATGTTGAAATTCGGTGCCAGTATTGTCGCACCCGCCATCGTCTCGGTTATGGCGCTGGAGTTGAATACGGTCTTTCCATCGAATGAAATGGCATTCTGCTTCCAGCGATAATCCTTTGGCACGCCCGTGACTACAGGCCCCTCAAACGTGCAATCCTCAAACACGACATTGTTGCATGCTCTCTTGCCGGTGGTCGTGCTGTTGTTGTCTCTCAACCCAAAGCTAAGCTTGTTGTATTTCTTGTATATCCTGTGCGCTTGGCTGGGAAGCTCCGTCAGCTCATCAGTATCTATATACGTAATTCCCTTGAAGGTGCAGTTCTTAAAATGGGCGTGGCTGCCCTGCGGGATATGCAGGTTCTGGAACGAATTACCGTTATCATCGTTTTGATCATCGTATCTGGCTCGCCAGAAACTCTCTCCGCTTTCCCAGTACTCGTAAACCACCTTCGGCTGGTCCGGATCCGGCGCGGGGTTCGTCTGCCACACTCCATTGATCTTGTAAGGCCTGCCCCACCGCAGCTTGAGTTCCGCGACGTTATCGCGAGGATAGTCCATGGTCCGCTTCTCATTCTCCAGCGGAACCTCCCCTGCAGGAGCTTCCGGACGATCGCGAATCTCGCTGGTGTCGAAGTCTTCGTGCGTCAGGTTCATCACCGGCGGCTCACCATACTCCACCTGCTCACGCATATCCGTGTCGCGTACGCCCGTCTCGCAACTCACGTCCACACCATGATCATCGAATCCCTCGGCGAACTCCTCTTCGCTCAGGGTCGTCAGAATCCTGCCGGTTATCCGGATGTCCTCGTTCGCACGATACCAGGAGTTGCGATGGCCAATATCGATCGGCCAGGCCACGTTGCTGAGGTCACTCCTGCTGCCTCTACCCACTGGGCGAGACCAACTCGACACGACGTTACCATTAATGACCGTGTTATTACCGCGGATGATGGAACGCACTGTCGAGGCGACCGCGTAGGTGAGCAATGTCTTCTCTTCACCAACAGCGAACCTGACGCCAACCTTCCGGGAAATATCGCCCGAAACTCCCGTGACGAGCAGTTCCATCTCGCTGGGACGATTGTCGTTTGCAGCGTCAGTTGCAGTCACCTTGACCTCAAACGAGAAGCTCTGATCCGCAGACAATGGTGTGGATGAAACCGTGACTCGTCGCGGATTGTCGATAGTATCATCGCCATTAACGACCGCCACAGTGTGATTCGGCAGCTTCGCGGCAAGATAATCTCGCACCACCACAACCATATCGGGAGCTCCAGTCAGATATGCGTCGCTCTGAAGGCTGCCGACGGCCCAGATGGCGAAGTCCATACCACTCTCAGCCGCCAAGCGTGCAGGCAGCATCTTGCGATAGGTTGCCCCTCTCTGAATCTCCAAATTTGTGCTCGACGAGAACGCCACGGCAAAACTCGTGCAAAGCGCCAACATCAATAATGCAAGGATGTAAGCAACCCCACTGCGGCTTCGCCTCGTACATGTGCGAGGGCAATCCATCATCGTTCCTCCTGTCCGCCTGCGAGTCCACTGACAACCTTATCCCTTTAGTGATTCAGTGGTTGGAGCTAGAACAACTCACTCAACAGGCACATCTAACCCCGAGCCCCCGCCCCCCACTCGGCAGGCGGCAACCCGGAAAGAATCCAGAGGGAATATAGGATTCACTATCCCCACGGGCAAACCAGGCGGAAAGATGTGGATACAAGACAATCGCCTCCCGGCCGCCCCACCGTGTGCGAGATTTGTTTGGGGTTGGAAAGAAATCTAGCACAAAGAGCAGGTGAGCAGTAGAACAGTTGAGCAGGTGAA